>JAPUJM010000035.1 GCA_027296205.1 Actinomycetota bacterium | reverse complement strand
CAGCAGGGCTTCGGCGAGTGTTGTCTTCCCACTCCCACTATGGCCCAC
Source organism: Actinomycetota bacterium (assembly GCA_027296205.1). Lineage (GTDB taxonomy): Bacteria > Actinomycetota > Acidimicrobiia > Spongiisociales > ZC4RG35 > SZUA-217. Next base: position 4,743 of record JAPUJM010000035.1, on the reverse strand, counting down.
CAGGGCGATGTTGCGAACTTTCTCGGGAACCACTTGACCTCCTTGCGGAAAAGAAGGTCGATCCTAACCCTGGTTGTGACCCCCGTCCTCAGCAGGGGTGCTACTTTCCCGCCGGTGATCGACATGCGGCTCCGACCTCGGATCACCCGGTTCCTCGAGCCAATCGGCAAGGCGCTCGCGGCGGTCGGCATGACTCCGACGGCTATGACTGTCCTGGGGCTCGTCATCGTGATAGCAGGGTCGGTCGTAATAGCCACCGAGGCCTTGCGGGTCGGGGCATCGATCGTGCTCCTCGGCTCCCTTCTCGATGGACTGGACGGGGCGGTTGCCAGGGCTTCCAACCGGGTCACGGCCAAGGGCGCCTTTCTGGATTCTGCGTTCGATCGGCTCGGCGAGATCGCCGCTTTTGCGGGTCTCGGTGTAGCGATGGCCGGTGAGTCCAGAGCCATGCTGCTGATCGTGCTGGCGGTGGGAGGAGCACTCCTGGTCCCATACATGAGGGCGCGCGCCGAGGCGGAAGGTCATGACGGCGGGGGCGGATTGATGGGACGCGCCGAACGCATTATTTTATTCACCTTGGGCTTGATCCTGGGCTTTGTGGAACCGATGTTATGGACCTTTGTGGTCCTGGTTTGGCTCACCGTCGTAGTCCGGTTCGTGAAGACCTACCGCTCGATCGAGTGAGGGCCTGGCTGGCTTACTGGGGCCTGCGTGTCGGGGCTGGTCTGGTGGGGCTGCTTCCGCACAGTGCGGTAATTTGGCTCGGAAGTCTCGTCGGCCGCGTGTGGTACTTGCTCGACGGTGGGCGGCGTCGGATGGCGACACGCCACATGGAACGGGTACTCGGTAGTGGGAGCGATGTCGCCGGCGCCTCAGAGTCTGTGATGAAGTCGTACGGCCGATACTTCGCCGAGGCTCTTTGGGTCAGGGCGCAAAGGATCCCCGGGCTCATGGAGAAAACATCGGTCGAGGGTCTCGACCTGGTGGTTGCAGCCAGGGACGAGGGCAACGGGATGGTTTTTTCGGTGCCTCATTTGGGGAACTGGGAGGTGGCGGCGCCGGTGGCCGCGAAGGTGGGCATCCCCGTTGTGGCTGTGGCGGAAGATCTGCCCAACAGCCGAATCACCGACTGGTTCACTTCCATGCGCAATGACATCGGAATCGAGATCGTCTTGGCGACCGGTCGGGTCGAGGTCATGAGGCAGCTGGAGGCGGCGATTGCCGACAACAAGGCGGTGGCTCTCCTTGCGGACCGAGACCTGAATGGAAAGGGAGTCGAGGTCGAGTTCTTTGGCGAGAACACCACGATGCCGGCGGGCCCGGCCGCGTTGGCAGTCAAGACCGGGGCTCCGCTTTTTCCCGTGGCCGCCTATTTCGACGGAGACGGGCACCGTGTCGTGGTGAGGCCGGCGATCGAGGTACCCGAGGGAAAACGCTCGGATCAGGTGAAGAAGATGACCCAGTCGATGGCCGGAGAGTTCGAGAATCTGATCCTCGCCGCACCCGACCAGTGGCACCTGGTCGTCCCTAACTGGCCGTCCGACAGGGAATAGCCATATGCGCATCGGGCTCGTCTCTCCATACGATCTCTCGAGACCGGGCGGTGTCCAGGCTCAAGTCCTTGGTCTCGGCGGAGCCCTTCGATCGTTTGGCGACGAGGTGTCGGTGATCGGGCCCGGTCTGCCGGAGGGTGTCGCCGGTGTCGATCTCGGATCATCGGTTGCTGTCCCCGGCAACGGCTCGATGGCGCCGATTTCCCTGGATCCTCGCGTCCTCGGAGTAATCCGAGAGGCTGCCTCGGACCTTGATCTTCTTCACGTGCACGAGCCCCTCATGCCCACGGTGTCCCTCAGCGCTTTGCGCGCAGGTCTCCCGGTCGTCGCCACGTTTCACGCGGCGCCCGAAGGTGTCGCCAAACGTTTCTACAACCTGATCGGGTCGCAACTCGTGCGGATTCTGGGGGAGAATGTGAGGAGCGTTACCGCCGTTTCCGATACCGCCGCCAGGGCGGTAGGAGATCACATGGATGTGGTGATCGTCCCCAATGGCCTGGATGTGGCTGCCATGTCCACCGAATTGGAGCGCAAGCCACACCGGGTCGCATTCTTGGGCCGCGACGAGCCAAGGAAGGGCCTCGACCTGCTGCTCGAGGCATGGGGCGATGTGTCACATTCGGTTCGCGACGCCGAGCTGGTGGTGATGGGAGCCGACCGGGGGTCTCATGGTGTGGAGTGGATGGGTCGCGTCGATGACGAAACCAAGGTTCGCGTGTTGAATTCTGCCGCCGTATTCGTTGCACCCAACACCGGCGGGGAGTCGTTTGGAATCGTCCTTGTTGAAGCCATGGCTGCTGGTGCGGCCGCGGTGGCCTCTGATCTCCAATCGTTCGAGGATGTGGCTGGCGATGCGGTCCGGTTCTTCAAGACGGGTGACGTTTCGGAGCTGACGGTCATCCTGGTCGAGCTTCTCAATGACGATGAGGCGCGTGTCGACCTGGCTCGGCGCGGGCAGGTCCGCGCCGCCCGATTCGATTGGGACACGGTCGCCGCCGCTTACAGAGCGGTCTATGAGGAGAGTCTCTCTTAGTAATGCGAGCGATTTCGCAGTACAATCCGGCCTTTCCGATAGGAGTTACCAGTGGTGGAAACAGGAACCGATCGCGTCAAGCGGGGTCTTGCCTTGAACCTCAAGGGCGGCGTCATCATGGATGTGGTCAACGCCGACCAGGCAAAGATCGCAGAGGAGGCTGGAGCCGTTGCCGTGATGGCGCTGGAGCGGGTTCCCGCCGACATCCGCAAGGATGGTGGAGTCGCCAGGATGTCCGATCCGAACATGATCGACGAGATCCAGGCCGCCGTGACGGTGCCGGTCATGGCCAAGTGCCGCATCGGACACTTTGCCGAGGCTGCGGTGCTGCAAACCCTCGGTGTCGACTACGTCGACGAGTCCGAGGTTCTGACCCCGGCAGACGAGGAGCACCACATCGACAAGTGGGCCTTCACCACGCCGTTCGTCTGTGGAGCCCGGAATCTCGGCGAAGCTCTGCGACGTATCGGTGAGGGGGCGGCGATGATTCGCACCAAGGGCGAGGCCGGCACCGGCAACGTCGTCGAGGCCGTTCGCCACATGCGCACGATCACCAATGAGATGCGTGCCATCTCCGCGATGGGCGACGAGCAGTTGATGTCGGCTGCCCGTGACATGGGTGCTCCTTACGACATTGTCAAAGAGGTCGCTGAGACCGGCGTGCTGCCCGTCGTCAACTTTGCTGCCGGTGGGATAGCGACGCCGGCGGACGCTGCCTTGATGATGGGGCTTGGTGTCGATGGCGTCTTCGTGGGCTCTGGCATCTTCAAGAGCTCCGACCCCGATGGCTATGCCCGGGCGATCGTTGAAGCCACCACATTCTGGAACGAGCCGGAGGTTGTCGGCAAGGTCTCGCGTGGTCTTGGCACGGCAATGCCGGGTATCGAAATACAGAGCCTCCAAGACTCGGAGCGTCTCGCCTCCCGAGGATGGTGACATGAGCAGGATCGGCGTCCTGGCCCTACAGGGTGACGTCGCCGAGCACGTTCACATGCTCGAGTCTCTTGGCGTCGACGCGTTGGGAGTGAAGAAAGCCGATCAGCTCTTGGAGGTCGACGCGCTGATCCTTCCCGGGGGGGAATCGACAACGATCGCCAAGATGGCTGTCCGCTTTGGGTTGATCGACCCGATTCGGACTGTGATCGACGACGGACTGCCCGTGTACGGCACTTGCGCAGGCATGATTTTTCTGGCAAGCACGATCTCTGACGGCGATCAGCCGGTGATCGGCGCACTGGACGTAGTGGTCAGGAGAAACGCATTCGGCCGCCAGAACGAGTCATTCGAGGCGCCGCTGGACGTTGATGATCTCGACAGCCCTTTTCCGGGTGTGTTCATTCGTGCTCCCTGGGTTGACAAGGTCGGGGCCGATGTGGAGGTGCTCGCCACCATCGACGATCATCCCGTCATGGTGCGACAGGGCAGGATCCTGGCGACTTCGTTCCACCCGGAGTTGACCGATGACGGGCGTATCCACGAGATGTTGCTGAATCTGATCTGAGGTCTCGAAATGTCTGGACACTCCAAATGGGCAAATATCAAGCACCGCAAGGGCCGTCAGGACGCTAAGCGCGGCAAGCTATTCGGAAAGCTGGCGAAGGCCATCGAGGTAGCGGCTCGTAACGGCGGTGGAAATACTGAATTCAACCCCACACTCGCCACCGCGGTTGATAAGGCGAAAGCCGCGTCGATGCCCAACGAGAACGTCGATCGGGCCATCAAGAGAGGCACAGGAGAGGTCGAGGGTGCGATCTACGAGGAGACGTTTTACGAGGGCTACGGCCCGGGCGGAGTAGCTCTTTACGTTCAGGTCCTGACCGACAACCGCAATCGAGCTGCTTCGGATGTTCGCTCCGCTTTCACACGGCACAACGGCAACCTTGGTGAGCCGGGCTCGGTGGCGTATTTGTTCAGCCAGAAGGGCCTGATCTTCGCCAAAGGGGCCGAAGACGACCTGATGCTGTTGGCCATCGACGCAGGTGCCGAGGACATTCGCGATGTCGGTGAGGGCCTGTATGAGGTGGTGACCAAGGCCACCGACCTGCGTGACGTCCGTGACGCTCTGGTGAGCGGTGGGTTAGAGGTCGAGTCGGCCGACGTCACGCAACTGCCGTCCAACACCGTGCCAGTCGAGGAGCGTGAGGCAAAAAAGCTGTT
>JAPUJM010000034.1 GCA_027296205.1 Actinomycetota bacterium | reverse complement strand
CAGGGACTCCCGTTTCTCGAGGAGGCGATCGATCTGCAGATCCAGGGTTTGAACATCGAGAAGATCGGCGAGACTCAGTAGCTCCATGCGGTTGCGGAGGCTAGTGGCGATCTAGGTCCAAGTTTGCGGGTCGAAGGCTGTCAGGTCGACCACCTCCACATCGGAGACAGTGATGATGAGATCCAGCAGAGCCCTCATCCCTGGCCGCTCAGTGGCCGTATGCCCGGGGTCGACGATGGCAAGACCGAGATCTGCCGCCCGAACTGCCCGATGATGAGGAACATCGCCGGTCACGAGAGCGTCCGCCCGTTGGGCGGCCACCGTGATGAAGTCTGCCCCGGAACCCGGGACGACTGCCACCCGGGCGACGTGGGCGTGCCGATTGCCGGTGATGCGCAGGCCATTGGGACCGAAGGCATCCGAAACAAGAGCGTCGAGGACGGCAAGCGTGGCGTCGAAGTCACCTACCCGACCAATGTCGGGTGTGCCCTCCAGAGCATCAGCGCCAAAAGGCTCGGGCTCCCGGAGTTTGAGTATGGACGCGAGGGCGTCGGCCGTGCCTCCGGGGGCGGCATCAAAGTCGGTGTGAGTCACCAGCAGGTTTACCCCCATCGAGACCAAGCGAAAGGCGCGCGCCTCGGCCGAGCGCCCGGCCAGCAACCGGTTGGTCGGCTCGAAGAGAAGCGGGTGATACGTCACCAGCAAGTCGACAGGCTGTCGCTCCAGGGATTCGACGACCTCCTCGTTCACCTCGTGGCAAACGCCAACCCGCTCGACGGAGGCATCGAGGTCGCCCAGCTGAAGCCCGACCGGATCCCATGAGGCTGCGTTCTCGGGTCGGGTGTGCTCGGCTACGGCACTGGTGAGGTCGCCAACTCGTGTCACAACCCGGATCGTAAAGGCCGACGTATCCTCCTCAGCGGAATGGACCTCTCCCCCGCTCTCCACTGGCGACCACCCGACCACTGGCAGCGGCTGACCGTGGTGGAGTCACATGCCGGCGGTGAGCCATTCAGGGTGGTGATCGAAGGACTGCCATCGATCCCCGGTGACACCGTCCTGGAGAGACGCCGCTTCGCCCAGGAGCACCTCGACGGGCTGAGGATGGCACTCATGTGGGAACCGCGAGGACACGCCGACATGTATGGCGGTTGGATCGGCTCACCTGTCACATCCGACAGCGATTTGTCGGTGTTGTTCCTTCACAACGACGGTTTTTCCACCATGTGCGGTCACGGTATCATTGCGCTGACGAAGGTCGTGCTGGATACCGGAATCCTTCAGGTCGAACCGGATGAGACCACGATCCGAATCGACACCCCGGCAGGTCAGGTGACTGCCACCGCGGATGTCGAAGAGGGGCGGGTGACCCGGGTTCGGTTTCGGAACGTCCCTTCGTTCGCTCTCGAAATCGACGCGACTGTCTCCGTCGATGGAATCGGCGAGGTGAGCTACGACCTCGGGTTCGGAGGAGCCTTCTACGCCTATGTTGAAGCCAACTCGGTCGGTGTTGACCTTTCCGACACCGCCGGGCTCGTCGCCATCGGGCGGGCGATCAAGAACGCCGTCAGCCTGAGTCGACGCATCGAGCACCCCCACGATCCCGAGCTCGCCTTCCTCTACGGGGTGGTATTCACCGGTGAGCCGGTCAACCCGGCCAACGACGGCCGGAATGTGTGCGTCTTCGCCGACGGTGAAGTCGATCGCTCTCCGACCGGCACCGGGGTGAGCGGTCGACTTGCAATCCTCCACGCCCGTGGCGAGATCGAGATCGGCGAGAAGATCACCATCGAGAGCATCGTCGGCAGCGAGTTCACCGGCCGGATCATCGAAACCACCAGGCTTCAACAGTTCGACGCCGTGGTACCCGAAGTCTCGGGCACCGCCCACATCGTGGGCCGGGGTGAGATGTGGATCGACCCGGACGATCCCCTCAACCCCGGGTTCCTGATCAGATAGATCAAGCCGTCGGTCGACGTGATCTCCCCGGTGGCTAGTCCTCTTCGCCCTCGGTGAGCTCCTTGGACGCCTCGTAGCCGCCCACGGCGTCAGGGATCTCGTCCGGCACCGCAACTGCCTGGAATCCCTCTGCGACGACTCCCTCCTCGTCGGCGTAGACGGTGCCACCCGAGGCAGCGGTAACACCGGTCTCGAGGTCCTCAACCACCTCGAGACTCGAAACGACCACAGCGTCTTCGTCCTGGGCCATGACGGTGCCCGAGAACGAGGCCACTCCAGCTTCCTCATCGGTGATCATTTCGAGGTTGGCGGCGGTGTCGGCATCAAGGGTGTGTTCTGCGAGTTTGGCGTAACCCTCCATTGCAACTGCGAGCTCCTTTGCCCACTTCTGGTCGATGACCGCCATGAAGGACGACGTGTTCGGCTCCAGTTCCGCTGCAGCCTCCGTGAGCTCGTCATTGGCGAGGGCGTGCTTGGCGAGGGCGCCCGTACCGGCGCCAATCCCGGCGCCGACAAGAGCGCTCCCGATGATGGTTGGCGGGAATATCAGGCCGACCAGTCCACCGATCAGGGCGCCTTTACCGGCCCACTTCTTGGCAGACGGAATGTTCACCTGCTCGACCGAGGTCTCGCCGTCGGCGGCTCTCCTGATTACAGCCGCCTCGATGATCTCGATTGATCCGTCTCTGGCCATCTGCTTGAGCTGGTCGACCGCTTGGTCGGCTCCGTTCTCGCTCGGGAACGTGGCCATGACTATCTGTGTTGCTTCCATGCCTGTCGGCTCCTCATTCATTGGGGGGGCGAGCATAAACGCGTGTGTTGGTCGACCGCCAAACGAAGACGGCAGCTCAGTAGATCTGGTCGACGAACGTCTGTTCCTGGAAGGGCGGCCTCACATACGGGATCTTCTCCATGGCGGGCAACTCCACTGGATCGGGGGTGACATCGGTGTAATCGACCGAGGAGAGAATGTGGCTGATGCAGTTGAGCCGCGCCCGTCTCTTGTAGTCGGATGGCACCACATACCAGGGAGCCTGCTTGATATCGGTGAACTGGAACGTCGTGTCTTTTGCCATCGAGTAGCGCACATATTGCCGATGCTCCTCCAGATCCATGTCCGAGAGCTTCCAACGCTTGAGAGGCTCCTTGTTCCGTGACTCGAACCGCTTCCGCTGTTCTTCGTAACTCACCGAGAACCAGTACTTGAGGACCGTGATCCCCGATCGCACCAGCATGCGCTCGAACTCCGGGCATGATCGCAAGAACTCCTGATGCTCGTCTTCGGTGCAGAAACCCATCACCCACTCGACATTGGACCGGTTGTACCAACTTCGGTCGAAGAGAACGATCTCCCCTGCGGCCGGCAGATGACTGACATAGCGCTGGAAATACCACTGGGTCCTCTCACGCTCCGTCGGCTTGGGAAGAGCGGCCACCCGGACGGTTCGGGCGCTGGTGCGCTCGGTGATCCTCTTGATCACACCACCCTTGCCGGCGGTCCCCCGCCCCTCGAAGATGATCGCAACCCGAAGACCCTGTTGGACCACCCAATACTGGAGTTTGACCAGCTCCTCCTGAAGCCGGGCGAGCTCGCTCTCGTAGAAGCCTTTCTTGAGACGGCCGTCACCCTCGTAGTGCTCGGGTCCCGCCGGCGTGTCATAACTGACATATTCGTCCGCCCCTTTGGGGAGGCTGGAGGAGGCCCGCTGGTCTTGCTTCATGTCTCCCTCGCGTATGAAACCGATAACACCTTAGAAACTATGAGTGACGTCTCCGATCGTATCGACATGCTCGGGGACTCGACCCGTTCAGATGATCTGGCTCAGACCACCGTCGACCACCATCACCTCTCCAGTGGTATAGGTGTTGGTGGCGAGAGCCATGACGGCATGAGCAATGTCATCGGGTTTCGCCGAGCGACCAAGCGGTGCCGTCTTCGAAACCTGCTCGTGCATCTCGTCCCATTCTGCCGTCCATGGAGTGCTGACAAGCCCGGGTGCCACGGCGTTCACTCGCACCGGGCCGCAGACCTTGGCAAGCAACACCGTCAGTTGGTTGAGAGCGGCCTTGCTCATCGAGTAGGCAATCGAACTGCCGATAGGACGAACACCTGCGATCGAAGAGACCATCACGACGTTGCCATCCGGGGACTTCCTCAGGTGGGGCATCGCTGCTCTGGTCAGCCACCAGGGCCCGAACACGTTGACTTCGAACGTCCGACGAAGGATCTCGTCGGTGAGGCCGTCGAGGTCTTCATGGGCCACCGGGGAGGTCCAACCGGCGTTGTTGACAAGGATGTCGAGTCTTCCATATCGATCGATGGCGGCGGCAACCAGGGCCTGGCCCTGCTCCTCGTCGCTGATGTCGGCCTGGACATATATCGCTTCCGACGGCAGCGCATCGGCCACCGCCTCACCCGCCGCCACCGATGTTGCCGAATTGACCACGACACGAGCACCTACTTCTGAGAACCGACGGGCGACGGCCTCACCAATTCCACTCGACGACCCGGTCACGATCGCCACGCTGCCTTCAAGCTCCGCCAATGAAGATCCCTCCTTGCTGGGAGGCCAATGATGACAGTTGAATAGCAGACCTGGAGCGGTCCCTCTCGTTGCTCAGTGAGAACAAATCGCGAGAACCTACGGTGTCAGGATGGTCGCGACCAGGCTCACGTAGCTCATAGCGCTCTTCTATTGAGCTGGCATACTCGGAATGGCGTATTCAACCGCGGCTCCGATGATGATCCTGACAACGTCGAGATCCCCGTCGTCACGAGGCGCGTAGACCATAAGCAGGTTGGGTATCGAACCGTCGAGCGCCAGTGGATGGTGCTCTCCCCAACCCTTGTCAACCACCTCGACGACCTGGTGCTCGGGGAGCTTCGTGTGCATGCTCCCACCATGAGGCTGGGGGTGAATGTGGGCGAACTCGCGTCCGACGATCATCGCTTCCGGGCGAGTAATAGAAACATCCGGTGCCACGGTGAGCGCACGAGCTCCCGGCAACGACGCCCGGCTCGGCTGCTCGACGACGCCGCTGAGCGAGAACGCCCAGTCCGCCATCCTCTCGAGCAGATCATCGCTCGCTGCCTGGTCGAGCTGAATATGGGGAATGCCTGAGGTGACCGCGGGTTGGGCGCCGGGTCGGGGTGGAAGTCTGAACTCTTCCCGGCTCGGCTCCTCATTGGGTCGCAGTTCCGTCACGCTTGCCACCCATATCGATCAGGGCATGTGTGGTGAGTCTGTGTCCTGGGACGCGAGATGCCAACAGCCCGCCAGAGATGTCTAGTCAAGCGGCACGCCTTGGAATTCAGGTACGAGGTCCCGACAATCTCCTGGCGGCTCACGCGCCAGCGCCCTTTGTGCTCGACCTACGGGCTGCTGCTTGTGATGTCTTCAAGATCTTCAATCCAGTCGAGGACATAATGCCTGTTAACCTACAACTTGCCTCTGAAGAGCACAAGACGGCGCGTCACACCTTCACCTGGAGACTCATTCATGGCCAAGAACCCAGCCCCACCCATGAGAGCCACAGGCGAGAACCCACGCACCAG
>JAPUJM010000033.1 GCA_027296205.1 Actinomycetota bacterium | reverse complement strand
GCGGTGACCAAGATCGACCGCCCGGTGCTCAGGTGCTGTCGATCGATGTCGGTGGCGACAGGTGGGTCGTCGATCGTGCCGAAGAGATGTGTCGCGACACCACTGGCGGTCACGATGCTCAGGCCTCGGAATCTGGCATCCAATGTGTTTTGAGGATCTTCACGCGAGATGCCCTGCAGATTGGCTGCACCGTCTCTCGAATTTGAGGCGAAGCCTCTCAGCTCGGCGTCGATGAACCGCAGCCGCTCGAAGATGGCTCCTTCCGTGGCCCGGACCGTTTCCCGGAGTCGGGTCCGGCTCTGCTCTCGTAGCTCCCTGCTCACCTGTATATAGGAGTAGGCAGCCGCTCCGGCAATCGGGATGAGCGCGCATGCAAAGAAGAGAAGAAAGATGCGTCGCGCTACGCGTGTCTTGAGAAAATTCGTGTCAATCTTCAAGGTGCCACCGGGTCAGTATTTCACGGCCAGGCCGATGAATCCCCCGTCGTTGGCCCGGACAATGTCATCCTGGCTGGCCTTGGCGGTGAGGGCAGCGACGGTCTTACCATCCTTCCCCACGCTGTACAGGTCGTAGGTGGAGTTGATGGGGACGAGGAATCGGTCTTTGCGCGCACCCGCGGGGGGCGGTCCCTTACCCTTACCACCGCCGCCCTCCTCTATGTGAAAGTTGAGGTATTGATACGGGGTGCCCCAGGGATCCCTCAGCGTGGCTCTACCGATGTCGGCCAGTGTCTCCGGGAGACCGGTGCCTCCGGCCTCGAAGGAGGCGATGTCGGTCTGGAGGGCGCCAATGTCACCTATGGCCCGGGTTATGCGCGCTTTATCCAAGGCGCCTTGTAACATCGGCAGCGCGATCGCGAGTAACGTCCCGATAATCGCCATGACGATCAGCATCTCGATCATGGTGAAGCCGATGGCTCGGATGCTGCTCTGCCGCCGCACTAGGTAGCGCCTCAACCAGAGTCTCAGGCCCGAGGTCTCCATGCTACCGCCGCGGGATCCAGGGAGTCCCGGTTCCCGGCCTTCAACCGGTATCGAGCCGGCTCTTTCATCTGTTGGACTCGACGACATCAGGGCCGACAACTCCGCTCTCGGCTGGGCGTCCGGCCCACAGGAGGGCCGCCCGCCGCCATTGAAATCCACCCACGGTTGCCACCGGGGAGTCACTGGTTCACCCCCCGCCGTGGGAGGGGAGGAAAACTCCCCTTGGCGCAGGCCCAGGTGTGGAGCCTCGTCCGAGACCGGGACTACCCAATCCCAGTGTAGCTCACCGCTGCTGCCTTTGCAACGTATCCTGCTGATCTATAACCGGTTAGGACCTACCCGGCCGGTCCCGCGCCGACCTGTAAACTATGGTTTCCGGGAGTCCCTTATCAGTAATGGGGCTCACAGCTAGCCTGGGTGCCCATATTGCGGTTTGGGCTTCGAAGCTGTAATCCAGAGTCCAGAGGGGCCGCCTCCCCCTTTCCAGCGTCTCTCCAGCCACATACAATGTCTTCATGCCAGAGCAGCGATCGGCAACCGTGGCGATTGTGGGCAAGCCCAACGTAGGCAAGTCGACCCTGCTGAATGCTCTGGTGGGTCGGAAACTCGCCATAACCAGCGCCAAGCCCCAGTCCACTCGACTGCCGGTGGTCGGGATCCTCACTACTGAGGACACACAACTCGTATTCGTCGATCAGCCGGGGCTGATGCATCCCGGGTACCTGCTTCAGGAGGCGATGCGTGCTGCGGCGGTTTCATGGGTTCGAAAGTCGGACGCGATCCTGTACCTGCACCCCGGAAGCGGTGGATGTCCTCCCCAGCTCGAGTCACTCGTTCCTGAATTGGGATCGATCAGGCAACCGGTCGCCATCGTTCGTTCGATGGCCGATCGCTTTCCGCCGCCTGAGGCGGTGCCGTTGTCTGACGAGAATCGGCCGGTCTTTTGGGCGTCTGCCTTGACGGGAGACGGCATTCCTTCGCTTCTCGAATGGTGCCGGGCGCACGCGCCGATCCGGCCTTTTCTCTACGATGCCGACGATCTTGGCACCCAGCCCCAGCGTTTTTTCGTGACGGAGTTTGTTCGCGAGGCGGCATTCGAGCATCTTGGCCAAGAGCTGCCGTACTCCCTGGTGGCGGAGGTCGACGAGTTTAGGGAAGGGAGCGATCCCCTCTACATTCGCGCGACGATATACGTCGAGCGGGAAACGCAGAGGCGGATGGTGATCGGGAAAGGCGGTAAGACGATCAAAACGCTGGGTGAGTATGCCAGGCGCAGGATCGAGGAACTCTTTGAGCAGCAGGTGTATTTGGATTTATGGGTGAAGACGTTGCCCAAATGGCGATCCAAGCCACATACGCTGGCTCGCTTCGGGTTCTCGGTGCCCTCTGGAGGCAGCACTTGATGATCGGACCAAACTGGCTGGAGTGTCGTATGTCGAGGAGGGGTCTTTACGGTGCTGTTTTCTTGGGACTCCTCGCGTCCAATGCCTCCGTGGCGCAACAGAGCCCGGATCCCGAGGTCCGTGGTGCGGTGTTCCTTCTAGTTCCGGTGGGCGGACGCGCCGCGGCGTTGGGTCAGGCAGCGGTGGCGGACGGCGGCACCAGCGAATCGGCATTTTGGAATCCGGCAGGCTTGGCCCTGATGGACGGCAGTGAGGTTGCGGCACATCACGCGAAAACGTTCATCTCCGACAATACCGCGTTGTCCGCGTACTTCACCGCAAGGGGCTTGGGTGTCATTGGGTTTTCTGCGTACCTGGTGGATTACGGGTCGCAGGACGTCACCAATATTGGCGGGTTGGGTGTCGGCAAGTTCTCGCCCAAGAATGTGCAGTTGCTTGCCTCTTTTGCGACCTATGTCTACAAGGGTCTCGCTTTCGGAGTTAACTACAAGCTCATCCAATTCAGACAGGACTGTTCGGGAGACTGCGGGTTGTTCCCTTCGCAGGTGGGAACCACTCACGGCGTGGACGTTGGTTTGCAGTATGGCAGGGCCGACGCGCCGTTGCGGTTTGGCGTCGCCATAAGACACGCAGGCTTCAGCTTGCAGTTGGAGGATAGCGATCAGGCCGACCCGCTGCCGACCAA
>JAPUJM010000032.1 GCA_027296205.1 Actinomycetota bacterium | reverse complement strand
GCGGATCAGGTTTCAGTCGAAGACGTCCGAGTCCAGTTTGGTGAAGAGCGGCTTGACTTCGCCCAGGACGGTTCCACCGGCGACGGCAGGCGCCACCCATTCGCCGACCCGGGGGTCGAGGCCGAGGAGGGCTCCGATCGTCTCCGACGAGAACGGCAGGTAGGGCGTCAGCGCGACCCGGATCGCCGAAATCGTTTGAATCGCCGTCCACAGGATTGTCCCTCCCCGGACAGGATCGTCTTTCAAGACTCTCCACGGCTCCGTCGCGTTCAGATAGGCGTTGACCTCGCCGGCGGCGTCCAGGGCCGATCGCAGACCGGCCCGCAATTCGACCTTCTCGATGTGGTCCGAGACCGTGTCGAGGGTGGCCGGGCCGAGATCGAGAATGACCCGATCGGCTTCGGTCAAGTCACCAGGCTCCGGCACGGCGCCATCGAAGTTATTCGCACTCATCGCAAGAACCCGGTTCACCAGATTGCCCCAGGTGGCCACCAGTTCCTCGTTGACACGCCGGACGATCTGGTCGTCACTGAGTTCGGTGTCGTTCTGCTCCGGAAGGATCGACGCGATGGCATAGCGGAGAGCGTCGGGTTGGAGACGTTCGGCGTACCAACCGATCGAGTTCCCCACCCCTTTGGACGCGGAAGCCTTCTCGCCTTTGAACGTTATGTATTGGTTGGCCGGCACGTTGGTAGGCAGGTTGAGGTCGCCGTGACCCATGAGCATCGCCGGCCAGATCACCGCGTGAAACGGGATGTTGTCCTTACCGACGAAGTAATACGACTCGGCGTCGGGATCCTCCCACCAGGCCTTCCAGGCGTCGGGATCGTCGGTATTCGAAGCCCATTCGATCGCCGCCGAGAGATAGCCGATGACGGCGTCGAACCAGACATAGATCCGCTTCCCTGGGCCCAGGTCGTCAACGGGGACCTCGACACCCCACTCGATGTCCCGTGTGATCGCCCGCTCCGGCATGTCTTCGAGCATTCCGAGGGCCCAGTTCTTGACGTGCTTGCGCCAGGTGGTTTGCGGCTCGATCCAGTCTCGAAGTCTGTCGGCGAAAACCGGAAGCTGCAAGAAGTAGTGCTCGGTCTCACGGAGTTCGGGAGTGGCTCCACTGAGCCTCGACCGCGGGTTGATCAGGTCCGTGGCGTCCAGGGTGCGACCGCAGTTTTCGCATTGGTCTCCTCGCGCGTCGCTGTAGCCGCAATGCGGACAGGTCCCTTCGACGTAGCGGTCGGGGATGAAGCGTTCGGCATCCGGGTCGTAGAACTGCTCGGAGGTGCCTTTCGTCAAATAACCCTTCTCGAGCAGCTTGAGGAAGAACTGCTGAGTGACCGAGTGGTGATTCTCCGTCATGGTCGTGGTGAACAGGTCAAAGGAGATGCCGAGCGTTTTCCAATAGCCGAGGATCTCCGGGTGATACTTGTCCACGACCTCTCGCGGCGTGATCCCCAACTCGTCTGCCTTGACTGTTATCGGGGTGCCGTTGGCATCAGATCCCGAGACCATCAGAACGTCGTTGCCGGCGATACGGTGATATCTCGCAAAAATGTCCGCCGGCAGATAGACGCCGCCGAGGTGTCCCAGATGTCGCGAGCCGGAGGCATACGGCCAGGCAACGGCGACAAGTATTCGACGACTCATTCATGGAACCATATTCGGGGATCGGCTGCTACCGCGACGTTGCGATCCCGGGCTCGGGAACGTGGGTGGTGAACCGCTCGGCGAGAATGACGCCGGCGACGATCAGCACGGCTCCTCCCAGGATGGCCGGCGAGAGTGTTTCGCCGAGGAAGATCACGGCAAGTGTGACCGCCACCACGGGCACGCTGTAGCCGGTTAGGGCGAGTCGAGAGGCCGGGTTGAGGCCGGCGGCGATCAAGAAGGCCGTGAAGGCCAATGTGGTCCCGATGGCTCCGATGCCGGCCAGCAGCAGCCAGCTCGTCCCCTCGATCGAAGCGACGTCGATATCCCAAAGGAGGGGCACGGCGACGAACAGAACGACGGTGTTGACGGTGAACTGAGGTAGGACCAGATCGTCGCTGGGGACCTCGAGGGCGAATCTCCGACTGTAGGCGCCGCCGATGCCCGCCAGGATCACGCCCGCCGTCACCAAGAGAGTGCCGCGCCAGAGATTGTCGACGCCTTCCACCGAAGCGCCGCCGACACCCACGAGAACGGCCGATCCCACCAAAGCGAGCAGGAGTCCGGGGAGCGACTTCACCTGAATTCGCTCACCGTCAACGATGAAGTGAGCGGCGGCGATGGTGGTGAGTGGGATGAGAGCGATGAGGAGACCGCCAACGCTCACCGGAAGATCTTCGAAGGAGAGGGTCATCAGGAGCATCGGGAGGGCCATTCCCACCGTGCCCAGCACCAGCCCGCGTCTCCACGCGGCGGGACTCCTGGTGCCGAATCGCTTTGTCACAACTATGACGAGGCCGAGCGCCGCCATGGCGAACACCATCCGGAGCGGCACCAACGTGAATGTGCCGACTCCCTGCAGAATCACGGCTCGGGTCATAACGGCAGAGGCTCCCCATCCGAGGGTTGCGCCGACCAGGGGAGTCCAGGGATTCATGAAGTGGGCAAACTAACCGGCTGTGCTCAATGGACAGCGCGGGAAGGCCGATACTCTCGTGGCAAATGCGAATTCGGCATATCTCGATCTTGACGGTTTTGGCCCTTGGTGTTGCGGCTTGCGGTGCCGACGCTGCCGTCCAGTCCACCACGACTGCCGTCGAGTCGACCACACCCGACCCCCTTCGACTCAGCTACAGCCTCGAGCCCGGCACGACCTTCGAGTACGAGGTGGGCATCGACCAACAAATCGAGATGAGTGCCACCGGCGACGCCTCTGCCATGGGCGATGAGGAGATCCCCGGCGACGCATCGATCAATCTGACCGGTACGACGACCTTCACCCACTCCGTTGCGGAGGGTCCGCAGCCGGGCAGGTACGAGATCACGATCAGAGGCGACTTCAC
Source organism: Actinomycetota bacterium (assembly GCA_027296205.1). GTDB lineage: Bacteria > Actinomycetota > Acidimicrobiia > Spongiisociales > ZC4RG35 > SZUA-217. Next base: position 2,699 of record JAPUJM010000032.1, on the reverse strand, counting down.
CGACCTTCAGATCACGGGGATCATCGACGGCGAGCCAATTGGTCAAACGGACATTCCCGATTTCGCCGAGCTGGAGCCCATTGAAGTGACCATCGTCGTCGACGAGCAGGGCAACGTCATCGTAGACGACGAGCTGTTCGGCGACCCATTGGGCGGCCTCGGCGGGTTTGGTGACCTTGCCGCGCCCGGGATGGATCCCGGGCAGTTCCTCGGTCCTCCGTTTCCCGATCGACCGGTGACGGTGGGTGATAGCTGGTCCGAGACCATCGAAAGCCCGGTCTTCATGGACGGTGACCACATCGTCACTCAGATCGAGAGCGAAGTGACAGCCGCAGACACCATCGATGGCCATGAGGTGCTCGTCATCGAGACCACGTCGACCACCTCCATGATCGAGTTCGATCTGGCGGAGTTTCTCGTCGGGTTCTTCCAAGCCTTCATTCCGGAGGGCGCCACTGACGAAGAGACAGCTGAGATCGATGCCATCGCGGAGGGGCTCCGTTTCTTGTTCATCATCGACGAGACGGTCGCCGACATGACGACATGGTTCGACGCTGAGGCGGGTTACGCACGTCAGGCCGAGTTCTCGATGAGCACGAGCATTGTCATGGACATCAATATGCTCGACGACGAGACGGGTGAGTTGGTCGGCTTTGGCATGGAGATGAGCATTGCCCAGGATGTCACTTACCGGTTGATCGACGCAGCCAACGCCTGAGACCGAGATCCCGCGTTGCACCGGTGACGGTATTGAGTCCTGAGACGTTGTTCCCGGATCTCGGAGAAACGGCTCTGGCTTTGAACGGTCGAGCCGGGGCATATACGATCGACAACTTCTCTGCCGTCCTGGGGGATAATCGTCTCGACATCGATAGGAGGTTGTCGTGAAGCCCGTCAAGATCGCCGAATGGAGTGAAATCCCGGATCGGAAGCCGGTTGGCGCCCTTGTCGGCGACATCGACCTGGTCATCGTCCGTTGGGATGAGAACCACTCGGTGCTGTACGGCCGGTGTCTGCACCGGGGCGCCATGCTCGCCGACGGCCATATCTCAGGGAACGATCTCATCTGCAGTCTCCACGGGTGGGATTACGTGTTCATGACCGGGGTGAGCAGTTACACGAACGAGGAGAAGCTCAACAAGTTCTCGTCGTGGATCAAGGACGGTTCCCTCTTCGTGGACGAGGATGAGATCTCGATGTGGGAGAAGTCTCACCCGCAGCCGTATGATCGCTCGGCGTATCAGGGCGCCTGGCAAGATCCGCACGGCACGCCGGAGGAGCCGCACCAGGCCCTGATCCGCCGGCTCGGCACCGAAGGGCTGGACTATCTCGGGCATCACGGGCCGGTCGGTTCGATGGGCGTCCCCCTCCAGGAGCTTCCGGGATGGGAAGACATCCAGTTTGTGACGGCGCAGTTGGCCCGCTTGCCCCAACTCGACGATGTTCCCGTCGTCACCGAGGTTGTCATCGGGCCTAACGCGGACCGTCCCCTGGTCCTGGATATTCCGCTCTTTGTGTCGGACATGAGCTTCGGCGCCCTCTCCTTCGAGGCCAAGGTCGCATTGTCGAAGGGCGCCGAGCTGGCGGGCACCGGGATCTGTTCCGGGGAGGGAGGGATGTTGCCTGAGGAGCAGGAGGCCAACTCGCGGTACTTCTACGAATACGCCTCCGGGAAGTTCGGGTTCAGTTTCGACAAGGTCGCCAAAACCCAGGCATTCCACTTCAAACTCGGTCAAGGTGCCAAGACGGGCACCGGCGGCCACCTTCCCGGTCGCAAAGTGACTGTGGAGATCGCCGCCGTCAGGGGGCTCGAGCCGGGAGAGGACGCCATTTCGCCGAGTCGGTTCGAGGACTTCGAGAATGAGCACGATTTTCGCCGGTTTGCCGATGAGGTGCGTCTGAAGGCGGATGGAATCCCGATCGGCGTGAAAATGTCGGCGCAGCACATCGAGGACGACATCGACGCCGCCCTCCGGATCGGCGTCGACTACATCATCTTGGACGGTCGCGGCGGCGGCACCGGGGCGGCACCGGTGCTTTTTCGAGACAACATCTCGGTTCCCACGATCCCTGCCCTGGCGAGAGCCCGACGACATCTCGAAGCCCGCGGTCGAGGTGATGTCACCCTCGTGGTGACCGGTGGTCTGCGTACCCATGCCGACTTCGCCAAAGCAATGGCTCTCGGCGCCGATGCTGTCGCCGTCGCCAACTCTGCGATGCAGGCCATTGGCTGTTTGGGCATGCGGGCCTGCGCGACCAACAACTGTCCGGTCGGAATCGCCACTCAACGCGAGGATTTGCGGGCGCGCTTGCCGGTGGAGGAAGCCGCCGAGCGACTCAACCGTTTCTTCATGGCGAGTACGGAGCTGATGTCGGTGCTGGCGAGGGCATGTGGGCACACTCGCCTCGATGAGTTCTGCACCGATGACCTCACCACGTTCGACCGGGAGATGGCTGCCCTCACCGGTATTGCCTACGGCGGAGTCACCTAGGGGCAAACGAGAAGACCGGTCTCCGATCGCCGCCTCGAGCAGAGCTTCGATGTGTCGGGAATAAGACCCGATCCACCCTGGTTTTACGACCTGTCACGATATATCGTGATACAATTAGAAGTCTTGAAAGGAGACCTATTTGTCATACGCAATGACACCCCCCTGGGTCGCCAAACGTCACATGATGGCGATGGCGGCCCGAAGAGG
>JAPUJM010000031.1 GCA_027296205.1 Actinomycetota bacterium | reverse complement strand
GGGGCGATCTACGCCCTGCTCGCCCTCGGCCTGGTCATGATCTACAAGGCGACCCAGGTGCTCAACTTTGCCCACGGCGCCGTCGCCGCCCTCGGTGCATACTTTGCTGCCTATTTCGTAGTGACTCTGAACTTCCCCGGCCGCTACATCGAGTGGGCCCCGCAGACCGTGCAGTGGGCGTTGTCAGTGCTGTTCGCCCTGGCCCTCACCGCAGTGGTGGGGTATGTCGTGGAGCGGGTGACCATTCAACCCATGATCGGTGAGCCGCTGTTCGCCGTGGTGATGATCACCATCGCCCTCGACATCATCATTCGCACCATCACGAACGACCTCATCGGTCAAGCGACCAGGCCTCTGGGGAGCCCATGGGGGACGGATGTCGTCGACTTCGGCTTGTTCTCGATGGCCAAGACCGAGATCGCCACCATTGTGGTCACCATCGTCACCCTGATCCTGGTGGCGCTGTTCTACCGGACGAGAGTCGGGGTGGCAATGCGGGCCACCGCCTTCGACCAGGAGGCATCGATGGCCCAGGGCATCAATGCCGCCCGTATCTTCGCCCTGGCCTGGGTGATCGGCGCTGCTCTCGCGGCCCTTGGCGGCATCTTTTCCTCCCTGTTCCCCCGTTCCGGGGGCGTCGCCGTCGACAGGACCGCGTTTTTTGTCTTCGGGGCGCTGCCGGCGGTGGTCATCGGCGGCCTGGATTCCATCACGGGGGCGGTTTTAGGGGGGTTCATCGTCGGCCTCGCTGAGGTGTACGCCGGCGTCTACATTACTGCTGAGACCTGGCCGCTCCTCGGGCTGGGCTTCTCCCGGATCTTCCCCTACCTCGTGATGATGGCGGTGCTGTTGGTTCGTCCCTACGGCCTGTTCGGCACCGAGGAGATCAGGCGGGTATGAGAGGTAGGCCGCTCCTCTATACCTCCTACGAGGACGAGCAAGCGCTGCTCCCCACCTGGACCAAGCGGATTGCAGTGGCGGTGCTGCTGGGGTTCCTGGTGATCCTGATCCCGTTCCAACTCGTCCCCGGGTTCAGGTTCCTCGGCGAGGGAGACTGGATGACGCTGCTGGGGCTGGTAGCGATCTTTGCAATCGGCGCCCTCGGCCTCCATATCCTGACCGGGCTCGGCGGCCAGGTCTCGCTTGGTCAAGCCTTCTTCATGGGTGTCGGCGCCTACACCGCGGCGGCGCTGGGAGGCCCGAGCGGCAAGGCGCTTCTCGGCCTGGGTTTGCCCATGTGGGTGTGGCTTCCCGCCGCCGGGTTGGTCGCCGCCTTCGTCGGCGTCCTGGTGGCGCCCACCGCGGTGCGGGTGCGCGGCATCTACCTGGCGATCGTCACCCTGGGATTGGTGTTCGTTGGGCAGTGGCTGTGGATCAACTGGGTTAGCCTCACCGGTGGGTCCCAGTCGGGTCGCCGCTTTCCCAACTTCGAGTTCCGGTTGTGGGGGGAGGAGGGCGATCCCATCGTGGACCTCACCGCCGACAGCGTCTGGTTCGGGGTCGACGTGAGCGGCGAGGTCAAGACCTACCTGTTCCTGATCGTCCTGCTGATCGTGTTTGCGGTGGTGGCCAAGAACATCCAGCGGACGAGGTCGGGTCGGGCCTTCATGGCTATCCGCGACCGCGACGTCGCCGCCGAGGTGATGGGGGTCGCAGAAGCGCGGAACAAGGCACTCGCCTTTGCCATCTCCTCGTTCTACGCCGGAGTATGCGGGGCCTTGTGGGGGTCGTTCATAGGGCTCCTCATCCCGGAATCCTTCAGCCTGTTCCTTTCGATCCAGTTTCTGGCGATCCTGCTCATCGGCGGCGTCGGCACCGTGACCGGCACCCTTCTCGGCGCCACGTTCGTTACGCTGCTGCCTCGGTTGGTGAGGGACTTCACCGAGCTGCTCGGAGACACCGCGCAGGGGGATGGCCTGTTCGCCGGGATCGCCGATATCTTTGTTTCTACCGGACTCGATGACTTCGGGCTCATTTCTACCCTGCCGGGGACCTCCCCAGGTTTCACGGTCTTCCAATTCAATCTCATCCTCTACGGTGTTCTGCTTATAGTCTTTTTAGTTTTCGAGCCGTTGGGCTTGTACGGGATCTGGATCCGAATCAAGAACTATTGGAGGTCCTGGCCATTCTCATACTGAAACCGGAAGCCTCCGGTAGCAGAGCACAAGCAAGGGCAATCAAGGAGGAAGCATGAAACAGGCACGAATATTGGTGGTGTTGCTCGCATTCGCCCTCGTGGCAGCCGCGTGCGGCTCAAGCGACGACACGACGACGACTGCGGCAGCGGCGGCTACGACAACGACGGCCGCAGCCAGTGAGGAGACCACGACTACCGAACCGGAAGCGGAGATGGAAATCGCAACCGACTTCGGTGTTGACCTCGAGAACGGAACTATCACCGTCGGGTTGCTCTCCGACCTCACCGGTTTCTTCTCGTTCCTGGTGCAGGGTGTCGTCGACGGGTATCAGGCTTATGTCGACGAGATCAACGCCAACGGCGGCATCAATGGATTGATGATCGAGCTCGAGGTGTTCGACACCGTGTACCAGGCGGACAACACCGTTCTCGGGTTCAACGAGCTCAAGGATCAGGTGGTGGCCTTTGGCCACTCGGTCGGATCGCCGCAGACGCTTGGCATCAGGGAGGACCTCGAGGCCGAAGGCATCCTGGCTATTCCCCTGACCTGGTACTCGGGTTGGACCGATCCCACGTTCAACTCCAACCTGATCCACCATGGGACGCCGTATTGCCTCGAGGCGATGAACATCCTCGACTTCCTCACCCAGGAGGTGGGCACGGGTCTCACGCTGGCGTTGGCAACGTTCCCCGGCGACTACGGGCTCGACTCCGCGGCAGGCGTTGATATCGCCACCGAAGCCCTCGGGATCGAGATCGTCCTCGACATGCGAGGGCAGATCCTCCCTGGTGAGGACATGACGCCGATCGGCGAAGCGATTGCGGACAGCGGTGCCGATATCGTGTACGTGGCGGCAGACCCGAACTTCACCTTCCCCGGCATCTACCAGTCGGCGATCGCCAAAGGGATGGAAGCGGTCTGGACAGGCGCCTACCCGACTTATAGCACTGGGTACCTGACCGCGGAGTTCGCCGAGGAGATCGAGCGTGACTTCTACGGCTTCGCCTACGTCTCGCCGTGGGGCGGAGACTCAGTAGGCGTCAAAGAAGTCCGGGATCTGATGGCCAGCCGGCGTCCCGATCTGCCACCCTTCGACTATTACAGCGAAGGCGTGCTCGAGGCCAAGATCCTCGAGGCCGGGCTCAGGCGGGCTTATGACAACGGGGACATGACCCGGGCCGGAGTCCTGGCTGCGGTGAAGAGCTTCACCGAACTGGACTTCGACGGGCTGGCACCACCGGAGAGCTACGTGGGCACGCCCAACGAGCAGGTCCAACGTTCCGGCTGGATGGTCAGGTTCTCCGCCGAGGACCTGGCGGCCGGTGGGTCCGGGACGATCATCGTTGCGGAGGACTGGACCGGCCCGACCGCAGCGGCCTACGAGTTCAACGAGGCCTGCTACTTCCTCGGGTCATAGAGAAATGCCGAAGAGGGGGTGATCCGTCAGGGTCACCCCCTCCCGATTGGGTGAGCCGTGCTCGCAGTTGCCAACCTCGAGGTGGTTTACAACGACGTGGTCCTCGTGCTGCGCGGGCTGTCGCTCGAGGTGCGCGACGGGCAGATCGTGGCGCTACTCGGCGCCAACGGTGCCGGGAAGACTACGACGCTGCGCGCCATCACCGGGCTCCTCGACTTCCACGCAGGTGACATCACCAAGGGAACTGTGACGCTCGACGGGGAGCGGATCGACAAGCGCGATCCTTCGGCGATCGTGCGAGCCGGCATCGCCCAGGTGCTCGAAGGGCGACGGATCTTCGCCGAGATGACCGTCGACGACAATCTCCGCACCGGTGCCTACACCAACCGATCCGGTTCCAAGGAGAATTACGACCGGGTCATGACCCTCTTCCCTGTTCTCACCGGTCGCCGCAAGGACACCGCGGGTTACCTATCGGGCGGGGAGCAGCAAATGCTGGCTATCGGTCGTGCCTTGATGGCCGACCCGACGCTGTTGATCCTGGACGAGCCTTCGCTTGGTTTGGCACCGATGTTGATCCAGCAGATCCGTGACATCATCGTCGACATCAACCAGCAGGGGACCTCTGTCTTGCTCATCGAACAGAACGCGGTGATGGCCTTGTCGATCGCCGATTACGGCTACATCATGGAGACCGGGAAGATCGTGATGGACGGTGTCTCGGGCAAGCTGCTCGCCGACGAGGACGTCCAGGAGTTCTATCTCGGCCTGCACGGTGAGGGGGAGCGCAAGTCGTTCCGCGACGTGAAGCACTACAAGCGCAGGAAGCGGTGGTTGTCATGACCATCCCACGTTCTACCCTCCAAGCCGAATTCGAGCGCACCGTTGAGGAGTACGAGCACCTCCTCGAATTCGACGACGTGAGCCTATCGTTTGCTGGTGTCACTGCACTCGACGAAGTGTCGTTCTCCGTCGACGACAACGAGCTGTTTGCGATGATCGGGCCCAACGGGGCGGGAAAGACCTCGGCCTTCAATTGCCTCAACGGCGTGTACAAACCTCAGGAAGGCGACATCCGGTGGAAGGGCGAGAGCATCCTGGGTACGAGGCCCGACCAGATTGCCGAGCTGGGGATTGCCCGCACTTTCCAGAACATCGAGCTGTTCCCCCATATGACCGTGCTGGAGAACATCACGCTGGGCAGGCACATCCGGACAGACACCCCGTGGTGGAACGGGGCGCTCTGGCTCGGAGCGGCCAGGGCGGAGGAGATGGCCAACCGTGCCTTTGCCGAGGACCTCATCGACCTGCTTGAGATCGAGCAGTGGCGCGCCTACCCGGTTGCTTTGTTGCCGTACGGAATCCAGAAGCGGGTCGAGCTGGGCCGGGCGCTTGCCATGGAGCCCGAGCTGTTGCTCCTCGACGAGCCGGTGGCTGGGATGAACCTGGAGGAGACCGAGGACATGGCCCGGTTCATCCTGGACATTCGGGAGGAACTCGGCATCTCGATGATTCTGGTCGATCACGACATGGGTCTGGTCATGGATATCGCCGACCGCGTGATGGTCCTCGACTTCGGGCGGGTGATCGCCACCGGCGTGCCCACAGAGGTGCAACGCCATCCGGATGTGATTCGGGCGTATCTGGGTGCTGAACTCGAGTCTGAGTAGGCCCGTACAACGTGGTGGGAAGACCTCAGGACATCTCTACCACTTTGGAGGAGGAGGAGGCGGCGAAGTGAGACGAATACGAATTTTCGCCGTCGTGCTCGCATTGGGGCTTGTCGCCGCAGCATGTGGCGGGACGGAGGACACGACAACGACGGCGGCTCAGGAGACGACGACGACCGCCGGCGCCGAGGAAACGACGACGACGGCGGACGCCGAGGCGGGCATCGAGTCTGGCGTCGGCGTCGATCCGGAGACGATGACGATCAAGCTTGGGGCGTTGCACGACCCGACCTCCGCAATCTTCTCGCCGTTGGTGATCGACATCAGCGACGCGATGAAGACGTACTTTGATTCGCTCAACGCCAGTGGTGGCATCGACGGCTGGATGATCGACTACATCAAGGACACCGAGTATGACGAGGACGCGTATCAGGAGAAGTACGAAGAGTTGCGCGACGAGGTGCTGGCGCTCACCGTGTCGACTGGAGGGCCAACGACTGTACCGATGCTGGAGTCGATGGCGGAAGACAACATGACGTTCATCCCGCTGAGCTGGTATTCGGGCTGGGCCATCCCGGAGTTTGAAGGTGGGCTGGCGCTTGAAATGAATGCCAACTACTGCATCGAGGCAATGAACCTGCTCGAATTCATTCGCGACAGCGGTGGGCAGACGATTGCGCTGGCCACCCATCCGAGCGTCTACGGCTTCGACGCTGCCGCCGGGGTCGACCTGGGCGCTGCGTTCTACGGTATGGATATCGTCTACGACGGTCGCGGTGCGGTAATCCCTGGCCAGGAACTCACCGAGGTCGTCACCGGGATCGTGGAGTCTGGGGCCGATTGGGTATTCGTTGCTATTGATCCCGGGTCCTTAGCTGCTCTGTTGACCCAATCGGATGACGCCGGCTACCAAGGTAAGTGGACTGGCGCGTCCCCGTCGTACCTTCACCAGTCCCTTGCCGATCCGGAAGTGGGTCCGTTGCTGGACGAGTTCTACTACCAGTCGGCGTACAGCGTCCCTTGGGGCAGTGATGCCCCGGGGCAGCAGGCGATGGCAGAAGCGATGAGGTCGGTCGGCCCCAACCGCGCCCCGTCGGATTCGTACATCGTTGGCTGGAACCATGCCATCACCATGCATCGGGTGCTTGCCGACGCGATTGCTGCTGGGCACCTCACCCGTAAGGGTGTAGCTGAGGCCGTCAGCGCACTGGCCGGCGTAGATTTCATGGGCACCGCGCCCGACCAGAGCTATGCCGGGAGTCCAAATGAGTACGTCACTCGCGAGACCGCCATCTTCAACCCAGACCTGGAGATGTTCACCGCCGCGGGAGGATTGGACCAAACGATTTCTCAGCAGGATGCGACGACCGGATCGGTTCTGGTTCAGGACTTCTTTGTGTCAGATGCTGCGGACGCGTTCATCTTCGACAGGCCGTGCTACGGAGTTCCCAGCTGATCGCCGACGTATGACGAAATACGGAGCACGTTCGATCTCGCGGCTTACGTGTCACCCTTGACGAAGAATGTTCCGGTGAAATGTTCGCACACACGTCTGTCGCTGCGGGTGACCCTACCCGGTAGGTGGCGAGTCGCTTGCCCCGGTGGACCTCCACAGCGGTCGCGGTCAGCAGGTCACCGGTGGTGGTCGTCGCGATGGTGGCGAGGTGGGTGTCCACATCATCCCTCCCAGTTGCTCGTATGCGTTGGATGCCATGCTGAAGGCGCAGTCGGCCACCGAGAACAAGGCTGCACGGTGGGTGCCGCTGTGGAAGTTTTGGTGGTTCTCGGTGACCGGCATCGATACCGTCACCGAGTCGTCGTCAACGGCGACGAGGCCTATTCCAAGCTACGCGGCGTAGGGGTCAAGATCCAAGAGCCCGGCAATGCGTTGAGCGTTCCAACAACCGACGCTATGCCTTTGACCGGTCGACGAGCCACCATGTCCCCGGCAGCAGCAGTCCGGCCAGCACCGCTTTGATGGTGTCCCCGACCAGGAACGGGGTCATCCCCTTGGAGATCGAGGTCCCCAGATCTGGGAACACGGTGAGCCACAGCCAGCCGACGCCG
>JAPUJM010000030.1 GCA_027296205.1 Actinomycetota bacterium | reverse complement strand
TACCGGAAGGACCTGGCCGCCAAGACGTTGGCTGGCTGATCGGCGGTTTTGCCCGATACCATCGGCATCAAATGAGCGAGATCTCCTTCGACAAGCCCGACCCACACGACTTCCTCGACATCGACTCACTCCTGTCCGACGAGGAGATCCTCCTGCGTGACACCGTGCGCGACTACGTCGAGAAGGAGATCACCCCCAACGTCGGAGATTGGTGGGACGAAGGAGTCATCCCCCACGCCGATCTCGCCAAGGCGTTTGGGGAGCTCGGCATGTTCGGCATGCATCTCGAGGGCTACGGGTGCGCCGGCACTTCGGCCACCGCATATGGGCTCGCTTCTCTCGAGTTGGAGGCCGGCGACTCCGGTATCCGATCGTTCGTATCAGTCCAGGGCTCCCTGGCCATGTTCCCCATCTGGAAGTTCGGTTCAGAGGAGCAGAAGCAGACCTGGCTTCCTCAAATGGCGAGAGGAGAGGTGATCGGGTGCTTTGGCCTCACCGAGGCAGATTCGGGATCCGATCCGTCTTCGATGCGCACCAACGCTCGTCGCGACGGGTCGGACTGGATCATCAACGGTTCCAAGATGTGGATCACCAACGGGTCGATTGCCGACATCGCCATCATTTGGGCTCGAACCGACGACGGGGTTCGGGGGTTCATCGTCCCCACCGACAGTCCCGGCTTCTCGGCCCCGGAGATCAAGAAGAAGGCGTCCCTCCGTGCCTCGGTCACATCGGAGCTGATCCTTGACGAGATTCGGGTGCCCGACGACTTCGTCCTCCCCGGTGTCGCCTCGATGCGGGGACCGCTGTCATGTCTCAGCGAGGCCCGCTTCGGTATCGTTTTCGGAGCGATGGGCGCTGCGAGGTCTTGCTACGAGACGGCCCTTGCCTACTCCAAGGAACGCATCCAGTTCGATGTGCCGATTGCCTCGTTCCAGCTAACGCAGCGAAAGCTTGTCGAGATGATGGTGGCGGTGCAGCGGGGCACCCTGATCGCCCTCCACCTCGGTCGTCGCAAGGACGAGGGCAAGCTCTCATCGGAGCAGGTGTCGTTTGGAAAGTTCGACAATGTGCGCAACGCCCTCGACGTCGCCAGGATCGGACGATCGATTCTCGGCGCCAACGGGATCACCCTCGAGTACCCGATCTTCCGACACATGGCCAACTTGGAAACGGTTTTCACCTACGAAGGCACCAACGAAATCCACACTTTGGTGATGGGTCAGGCGATTACCGGTCTCAACGCCTTCACCTAAACGTTCTGTGTCGGAAAACCCGGTTCTAAGCCTTGTTTCGCGACACAGAAAGGTTGCGGGCATCCCTTTGTGAAGATTGACGTGGCCTATACGTGCTCAGACTCTCACAAAAGGGGGGCAAGGTCTCCGTTTTTGGCCACTTCCAGGTCGCTCATGCCCAGCCAGGTGGCCACCAGCTCCAGTTCCCGACGAAGAGCCCTGCCCACGTGCGCCCTGTCGGCACCGGGCTCGGCAAAGGCCCCCCTGACCCGAAGAAGACCTGCCTCGCGGTCGGTCTTCAGGTCCACCCTTGCCACGAGGTCCCCGTCGAGGAGGAAGGGAAGGACGTAGTAGCCATAGACCCGTTTGGGCTCCGGCACATAGATCTCTATCCGGTAGTGGAAGTCCCAGAGCCGCTCCACCCGTGGCCGGCACCAGATCAGGTTGTCGAAAGGGGAGAGCAGCGCCGTTCCCCTGGCAGATCGAGGGAGGGTCGCCTCGGGATGGAGATAACCGGGCTTCTCCCATCCTTCGACCGCAACCTCGACCAACTCCCCACGGTCCACCAGGTCTTGGACCAGCGGCCGCGCCTGGGGCATCTTGATCCGGTAGTAGTCGCCGAGATCGTCGACGGTGGCAACGCCCATGAACCGAGCAGCCTGTACCAGGAGCGCCGATTGCGCCTCGTCGCGCGCCAACCCCGGTGCGTCCAGGTGTGTCTTGGCGATGACCCGGTCGGGCACATCGTAGATTCGGTTGAAATTGGGTCTGTCGGCCGTCGCCACCTCACCGCGGGCGAACAAGGCTTCGAGGGCAACCTTGCCGTTTGACCAACCCCACATCGAGTCGACGTGCCGTTGACCCGGCTCGGTCAGGTCCCGGGTTTGCAGGGGTCCCCTGTCGCTCACCTGTTTCAGCACGTCCGCGACGTATTCCGGATGGTTCTTCTCGAGATCGGTGAGCCGTTTCCAGCTCAACCCCTGATCCATCCGCCATCGAAACAGCCGATGCTGATCGACAGGTATCAAAGAAGCCTCGTGGCCCCAGTACTCGAACATCTCTCCCGATCGCCACAGCCAGCTGTCGAGGGCATCCCGGTCGTAGTGCCCGAGCCGGGAGAAGAAGGGCATGAAATGGGCCCGGCTGAACACGTTCACCGAGTCGAGCTGGATAAGCCCGACTCGGCCCACAACCTTGCGGAAGTGACGGACATCAACCCGGCCGCTGGGTCGTCCCTCGATCAACCCCTGGGCGGCCAGCACATATCGCCTGGCTTGACTTCTGCTGATCTGTCGCATCGAACGGCGACGCTAACCGGCGTGCCATCATCAGACACATGATCGAGCGCTACACGCTCCCGGAGATGGGAGCGATTTGGTCGGAACAGAACAAGCTCGAGAGGTGGAAAGAGGTCGAGGTCCTCGCTCTCGAGTCATGGGAGCAACTGGGCAAGGTGCCGGCTGGAGTGGCAGCGTCGACTCGCTCCGCCAGGTGCCCGACTCCGGATGAGGTTGCCGACCGCGAAGCAGTGACCAACCACGATCTTGCTGCGTTTGTCGACCTGCTCGGCAGCGAAGCCGGACCGGAAGCAGCCGGCTGGGTTCACTACGGACTCACATCCTCCGACGTCCTCGACACAGCCGGAGGCGTCCTGCTCAGAGATGCTGCCGACCTGCTTGTCGATTCTCTGTCAGGCTTGTTCGACGTCGTGAAGGCCAAGGCCGAGGAACATCGCCTCACCTACATGATCGGTCGGACCCACGGGATCTGGGCAGAGCCCACCACCTTCGGTCTCAAGTTGGCCGGATGGGCATTCGAGCTGAGCCGGGACCACAGAAGACTCCGAGCCGCCAGAGACGCGGTTGCCGTTGGGAAGATCTCGGGTGCTGTGGGCACCTATGCCCACGTGCCTCCCATGGTCGAAGGGCATGTCTGCGGCGCCCTCGGGCTCACACCCGAGCCTGCCTCGACTCAAGTGACGGCCCGGGACCGTCATGCCGAGTATCTGACGACCTTGGCTGTGATCGGCGCGTCGATAGAGCGGATGGCGACCGAGATCCGTCATCTGCAGCGTTCCGAGGTGTCGGAGGCTCGGGAGAGCTTCGGTAAGGGACAGAAGGGCTCGTCTGCCATGCCTCACAAGCGCAACCCGATTTTGTCAGAGCGGATGACAGGTATGGCCCGTCTTCTCCGCGGCTACGCCCAGGTTGGGCTCGAGAACGTCGCCCTTTGGCATGAGCGCGACATCTCTCACTCGTCCGCCGAACGAGTGGTGCTCCCCGACGCATCGATCACTCTCCACTACATGCTGGTGAAGTTCACCGGCTTGGTGGACAGCCTGGTGGTCGACGTGGAGCGCATGTCAGCCAATCTGGAGGCCACCAACGGTCTGATCTTCAGCCAGGCGGTGCTCCTGGCTCTGATCGAGTCTGGTCTCACCCGGGAAGACGCCTATCGCACGGTGCAACGTCATGCCATGAATGCGTGGGACGGCAAGGGTCATCTGAGGGATCTTCTGGCCGATGACCCCGAGATCGGGATCGATCGGGATCGCATCGATGCCAGCTTCTCGCTGGAAATGATCGGTGAGACCAGTCGCGTCGTCTTCGAAAGACTGTCCAAATTGACGCTTTAGCTCAGTGGGTGCACCGACTCGAGTTGCTCCTTGAACGGCTTGGCCGGCAACAGCACGGCAGCGCCGCGGGGGGTCTTGAAATTGACGATCTCGATCGAGAACCGAGCCACCGAACTCTTGGAGATTCCCCGATACCTCCAACCTGCCAACACTGCCTGACCGAAAGACCACGACGAGTCGAGACGCACAGACGAGGAGACTGCCGCGAGCCGGTTGGCCAATGTCGCCGGCGACGAGAAACCCGCTGCCTTCCCGGCAAGTTGGAAGAGCACATTCTGCTGGCGGCGCTGCCTGGCAAAGTCCGAGCCTGCCACCTGAACCCACTCATCCCCGCCTTTCAGCTGCTCGGTGTGACGTGATCTGACCCATGCGAGGGCGGTGACTCCGTCGACACGCTGGCAACCCGCCGTCGGGATATCCAGATGAGCCTTTGCATCGCGTGTGGGATAGTCGACGCAAACGGTGATCCCGCCCATCGTGTTGACCAGTCGGGCAAATCCGCCGAAATTGATCCTGGCGAGATGGTCCACGGCGATACCGGTGTAGTCCTCGACCATGATCGCCATGAGCTCGGACCCCGAGGCCGTGCCTTTGCAGCCACCCAGCCCTGTGTTGAGCCGCGTGAAGGCGCCCCTGCACAGATTCCACACGTAAAGGTCCCGGGGAAGGCTGACCATGATGGGGGCGTCTCCGTCGCTGGGTTGCAGAGCGAGGATGATCGCATCGGCAAGGAACCCGGACGCATCGGTCCCGAGCAGCAAGTACGCCTCGAACACGTCGTCGGGGATCGCCTCCCCAAACGAGTACGGGCTGAAACTCCCCGGGTCCGGGATCGACTCGATCTGCTCGCTGATCAGATAAAGGGGATCGGCTCTCACGTCGTAGCCGGGGTCGGCTATCACCAAGTCGTAGACGGTGGTGCCGGTCACCACCGGTGGTGGCGCCGCCTCGATCGCGTCCCGCGCCACGTCGGGGTTGAACTCCTCTATTGCCATGGCGGCGAAGGTTGCGTTCAGCTCATAGGCATAGAAGGCCCCGGTTCCGAGGACAATCCCGACGAGCACGACGACGGTGGCCCGCCACGGATGAAACACGACGTACCTCATCAAGGCCAAAGTGGCAACAGGCTAGATCTGGACGGTCTCCATTGCGGGGCGATGTGCCTTCTTCCACCCTCAACCCGCCCGACTCGAACGGCACCCGAGCGCCGCTACCCTGCCGCCGCGTGCCGGCACTTCCTCATATCGCCTCGGGCAAGGTCCGGGAGATCTACGAGATCGATCCAGAGAAACTCCTGTTCGTCGCAACGGACCGCATCTCTGCCTACGACGTCGTCCTCGATCAGACCATCCCGGATAAGGGGAGAGTCCTCACCGGTCTCAGTCTTCACTTCTTCGACCTCCTCGACACGCCGAACCACCTGGTCACAACGGATCTCACCGGTCTTTCCAGCCTTTCCGAGGAGGACCGTCGTGAACTCTCCGGACGGGCGATGGTCGTGCGAAAAGCGGAGGTGATCCCGGTCGAGTGTGTCGTTCGCGGTTATCTGTACGGGTCGTCGTGGCGGGAATATCGCGATGGTGGCGGGCCCACCACCGAGCACCTCCCGGAGGGTCTCAGAATGGCGGACAAGCTGCCCGAGCCGATCTTCACGCCAGCGACGAAGGCCACGACCGGCCACGACGAGAACCTCACGGAGGCACAGACAAGGGACATCCTCGGTGATGACCTCTATGAGGACCTCCGCTCACGCTCTATCGACATCTACGTGAGGGCCTCTGACTACGCCGCCGAGAGAGGGGTGATTCTCGCCGACACCAAGTTCGAGTTCGGCTTCTCAAACGGCGAGCTCCTACTCATCGACGAGGTGCTCACTCCCGACTCCTCTCGCTACTGGCCTGCCGACGAGTGGGCGCCCGGCAACGAGATCCCATCGTTCGACAAGCAGTACGTGCGGGAATGGCTCGACCATCAGCCCTGGGACAAGACGCCACCCGCACCCCACGTTCCCGGGGAGATCGTCGAGGGAACCCGGGCCCGCTATGTCGAAGCGTTCGAGCGAATAACCGGAACCGACTTTGACGACTACCCATTCGGCACCGTCTCGTGAAAGTGACCGTGACGATCAACAGGCGACCGGAGATCGCCGACCCCGAGGGGACGACCGTTGAGCGCGCACTCCACGACCTTGGCTATACGGAGACGTCTGGTGTCCGCATGGACAGGGTGGTTCACCTGGATGTCAAGGGAGACGACGCCGTAGCGGTGAAAGCCCTTGTCGAGGAGATGTGTCGCCGTCTGCTGGCAAATCCGGTTCTCGAGGACTTTGAGGTGGAGGTCACATCGTGAGGACCGCCGTCATCGTCTTCCCTGGCACCAACTGCGAGCACGATGTGGTTTACGCCCTGGAGGCCCTGGGTGGGGAAGCCGAGATCGTATGGCACCGCGAGACGAGCTTGGACGATTTCGACGGAGTGATCCTGCCCGGCGGTTTTGCCCATGGCGACTATCTCAGGACCGGTGCCATCGCCCGCTTTTCGCCGGTCATGAGCGACGTGAGACGCATGGCGGAGAATGGTGCGCCCGTCCTCGGCATCTGCAACGGCTTTCAGATGCTCTGCGAGGCCGGGCTTCTTCCTGGCGCCCTGATCGCCAATCGTGACCTTTCCTTCATCTGCCGCTTCGTCGACCTCGAAGTCGTCGATACCGACACCGTCATCACCCGACTCGCCAGCGAAGGGGAACGTGTCCGAATACCCCTCAACTCCTACGAGGGCAACTGGGTGGATCCATCGGCCGGCGGCCGAGTCGCCCTCCGCTACGTCGACAACCCCAATGGCTCCCAAGCCCGGGCAGCAGCGGTGGCCAACGAGCGGGGAAATGTCGCCGGAATCATGCCCCACCCCGAACGGGGGATCGAGGACATCCTCGGATCGTCAGACGGGCAGGTCCTGTTGGAGAGCTTTCTCCAGTCACTAGTGGACTATCCACTAGTCCCGGCATGACGACACCGACCGGGCCCGCCCACCAAAAACTCGGTATGACCGACGACGAATACGAGTCGATCGTCGGCATCCTGGGAAGGGAGCCACTCCCAGCCGAACTCGCCATGTACTCGGTGATGTGGTCCGAGCACTGTTCCTACAAGTCATCGAGGCGCCACCTCGAGCGATTCCCCACCGAAGCCCCCTGGGTCGTGGTGGGGCCTGGTGAGAACGCCGGTGTCGTCGACATCGGCGACGGATGGCTCGCCGCCCTCCGCATCGAGAGCCATAACCACCCGTCTTTCGTCGAGCCGTACCAGGGTGCGGCTACCGGCGTCGGCGGCATACTCAGAGATGTCTTCACGATGGGAGCGAGGCCAATCGCCTTGTGGGACCAGATTCGCGTTGGTCCGCTCGACCAGCCCAAGAATCGATACCTCCTCAAAGGTGTTGTTTCGGGCATTGCCGGATACGGGAATGCTGTCGGAGTCCCCACGGTCGGCGGTGAGATCGAGTTCGACGATTGCTACTCGGGAAACCCCCTGGTCAACGTGATGTGTCTGGGAATTCTCCGCAAGGAGCAGTTGGTGCTCGGCACTGCGGGGACGCCCGGCACCATCGCCGTTCTCCTTGGCAAGGCCACCGGTCGAGATGGAATAGGCGGAGCCTCGATTTTGGCTTCCGCCTCCTTCGAAGATGAGTCGGAGGAAAAACGGCCGAGTGTCCAGGTCGGCGACCCGTTCGAGGAGAAGAAGCTGATCGAGGCCTGTCTCGAGCTCTATGAGAAGAGCCTTGTCGTCGGGGTCCAGGATCTGGGTGCGGCTGGTCTTTCGTGCGCCACCTCCGAGCCGGCGGGCCGGGCAGGCTTGGGGATGAGGATCGAACTCGATGCGGTGCACAGAAGAGAGTCGGGGATGACAGCACCTGAGCTCCTCATGTCCGAATCCCAGGAGCGGATGATGGCATTCGTGTCGCCTGGCAACCTCGACCGAGTGCTGGCGGTGGCTGACAAATGGGAGATCGAAACTGCGGTGGTCGGTGAAGTGAAGCCGGGACCGAATCTCACTATCAGACACAACGGTCGGGTGGTGGCCGAGGTCCCGGCGGCCTCGCTGGCCAACGACGCTCCCCTCCTCGACCGCCCCTCGGCACGGCCGGGCTGGCTTGATGATGTCTGGTCGGCTCAGACATCGGTCAACGATGTCGAGCCGGTCGACCTTCTGTTGAAGCTGTTGGACGACCCGGCCATCGGATCGTCCGCCTGGGTCCACGAGCAGTACGACCACATGCTCTTCCTCAGCACCGTCATCGGACCGGGGAGTGACGGGTCGCTGCTTCGCATGAAGGGCACCGACAAGGCCCTTGCCGTATCCACCGACGGGAACGGCAGACTCTGCTATCTCGATCCCCGCCGGGGTGCAGCGCGTCTCGTTTACGAAGCCGCTCTCAACGTCGCGGTCGCCGGCGCCCGCCCTCTGGCCGTCGTCGACAACCTCAACTTCGGCAATCCGGAAAAGCCCGAGGTGATGTGGCAGTTGATCGAGACAGTGGAGGGCATATCCGGGGCCTGCGAGGCGTTGGGCATCCCCGTGGTCGGCGGAAACGTCTCCTTCTACAACGAGACTGACGGGGTCGACATCCATCCAACCCCGGTTGTCGGACTACTCGGGCTCGCCGACCCTATGCCGTCGAGTCCTCCACGCTGGAGCCAAGCGAACGAGGGCATGGAGATCTGGGAAGTCGGTCCGGAGCCGACCGACAACCTCGCGGGGAGTGCTGCCCAACGGGTAGCCGGAGAGGCGCTCGGAGGTCGGCCCACCGCCCCGAGCCCGGAGAGGGCTCGCCGCGTGGTGACACTGGCGGCGGATCTCGCTCATTTGGTCCCGGTACTCCACGACATCTCGGATGGGGGCCTCGCGGTAGCCGTCGCCGAGATCTGTATCGCGTCCGGTGTCGGAGCCCGAATCAACAATGCTGAGCCTGCAGCCATGTTTTCGGAAGACCCCCACCGGTTCGTGGTGGTGATGGAGAGCGGCACAGCCGATTTACCCGCTGATCTGGCAACACGCGTGGGCATCATCGGGGGGGACAGTCTCTCCCTCGGATCCGGCACCCTCGACCTCTCAATCATCACCAACGCCTGGCGTCAGGCCCTGCCCTCCGCTCTTGGGGTGTGACCGGCGGAGTCGCCTCCGAGCACCGACACCCCAGGTGCGTCACGTAGGATCGGGTAATGGCATCACTCGTGCTTCTCGATGTCGGCCAGCCGACCGAGGTCGAGGCCACGATTGACGAGTCCGGCGTGTGGATCGATGCCGCCGGCGTGGAAGCGGCACTCGGCTGGGAATTGAAGCCGGAAGGTCTATGCCGTGACGCCACCTGTATCCCGGTCGCCGACCGACCTGGTCTGATCAACGACAGGCAGATGAATTTGCAAGGTCTGGCCGATCTGCTGGGGCGACCCCTCGCCCACTCCCCGGAGGAGGGCGTCGCCTACATCGGGCCGGCGATGGAACTGTTCGACCACACCGTCAAGACGCTGGAGGCTCCCGACTTCACCCTCCCCGATCTCGAAGGCCGATTCCACTCGTTGTCCGAGCATCGCGGGTCGAAGGTTCTACTGGCTGCGTGGGCGTCATGGTGAGGTTGTCGCTACGACTTGCCCGGGTGGCAGTCCATTTACCAGGAGCTCCAAAGCGAGGGATTGGTGGTGATCACCGTCGCGGTTGACCGAGCCGACGATGCCCGTTCCTGGATCGAGCGCGCCAACCCCACCCATCCCAGCCTGATCGACGAGCACCATCGCCTCGGCGAGCTCTACAACATGGTGAACGTTCCGACCGTGGTGTGGATCGACGAGACAGGACAGATCAGCCGGCCCAACGACGTGGCCTTCACCACCGAGAAGGGTGGCAGATACGCCAATGTCTCAACCGAGGAGCAGATGGCCCTCCTGCGCAGCTGGGTGCTAGGTCGGTTGCCGCCACCGTCCGAGGACGAGGTACGCCGAAGGGTGGCCCCGTTGTCGGATATGTCCCGGGCCGCCCGCGCTCATTTTGGGCTGGGCTGGTGGCTGCACCAAGCGGGGCGCCAGGATGCCGCCCAACATCAGTTTCAGATCGGTGGGGAGCTGGCACCGGACGATTTCATGATCCGACGCGGCGCAATGCCCTTGAGGGGCTCCGATCCGTTTGGACCGGAGTTCGTCGAAATGGTCAACGACTGGCTGGCGCTCGGTCACAGCTACTACCTGCCGTTGCCGGTCGAGTAGTCCCCCTCCAGCAATCGGCTCGGAAACCGCGACACAGTTGTTCGCTGAGGTTCGTGAAACGCCTCATGGTGGTCACCATCTAGCCTGGCCCGATGACAGCACTCGGGGCCGTCCTCTCCGGCGGAATGAGCACTCGCATGGGGCAGGACAAGGCAGATGTCCTCGTTCGCGACCGGACGATGCTCGAAATGGTTGGCGCGGCACTGAGGTCGGTTACCGACCGAACCGTCCTGCTCGGGCCCGATCGAGACGGGTGGGAAGCCTGGCCAGACTCCATTCATGCTCATGGGCCGCTTGCCGGATTAGCCACGGCCCTCAACCGAACCGACACCGACCACGTCCTCGTCGTCGCGGTCGACCATCCCTTCGTCAGACACGAGACCCTTCGCAAGATGCTCGACCGGGCCAGCGATATTCCGGTGGTTCCGGTGGATTTTCACGGAACCCGTCAAGTCACCTGTGCCGTGTATCCCAGGAGGATCGCTCCCCTCGCCGCCGAAGAGGCCGAGTTGGGTGGGTCGATTCAGAGTCTTCTCGATCGGGTGTCGTTCGATGCGATCCCTCCCGATGTGTGGGGCTCATGGGGCGACGACGGTCGGAGCTGGTTTTCGGTTGACAGCCAAGACTCACTTGGAGAGGCGCTGGGGAGATACCAGGACCGGTAGTCGAGCCCGCCGGCAAGCACATCCGAAAAGGCTCCCCGACGTTTGGCTCCACAGGCGGGAGCGATAACATGCCCCCTCCACCGGACAGCTGTCCGGTGATTTGCCAGCTATCCGAGCCAGGGGATCCATGACTAACGATATACGAGCGGCCAATGGGTCCGATGCGGCACGGATCGAGAACGGATCGAAGCTCTACGGCGAAGGAACGGCCCGGATCACCGCGCTGGACGGCGTCACCGAAGGCTTCGAATCGGGCAAGTTCACCGCGATCATGGGCCCGAGCGGTTCTGGCAAGTCAACATTGCTGCACTGTCTGGCCGGTCTGGACACACTTACCCAGGGTGTCGTCTACATCGGCGAACAGCTCCTCGATGGTCTGTCGGACCGCGAGTTGACCCTTCTACGCAGGGAGCAGATCGGATTCATCTTTCAGGCTTACAACCTGATCCCGACCCTGACCGCAGAGGAAAACATCGTCCTCCCACAATTGATCTCAGGTGTCACGCCGGATCGCGATTGGCTGGACCAGGTTGTGTCCACCGTCGGCATCGGGGACAGGCTGACCCACCGTCCCGCCCAATTATCCGGCGGCGAGCAGCAACGCGTGGCGGCGGCTCGGGCCCTGGCCTCGCGACCCAAGATCGTGTTCGCAGACGAGCCGAGCGGCAACCTCGACTCCAAGGCGGGCGCCGAATTACTGGAGTTCATGCGTCTGGCTGTCTCCGAGTTCGGTCAAACGATCGTGATGGTCACCCACGATCCGATAGCCGCCAGCTACTCCGATCGGATTGTCTTCCTGGAGGACGGGAGGGTGGTCGACGAGATGGCTGACCCGACGGCAGAACGAATCCTCGATCGGATGAAGCTGCTGGGAGTCTGAACCGGTGTATCGAACGACCTGGAAAACCATCCTCGCCAACAAGAGACGATTGCTCAACACCTTCATCTCGATTGCGTTCGGCGTGGCATTCATCGCAGGAACGTTCATCTACGGAGACACCACGGCGAAGGCATTCGAGAATCTCTTTGCCAATGCCTTTGCCGGAGTAGACATCAACGTCCAGCCCGAGTTCGACTCCGAGCTCTCGTTCGCCGGCGACACAGTCCGGATGGCGGACTCCGTAATCGAAGATGTTCAGCGCGTCGGCGGTGTCGAAGAGGCATGGGGATCTGTGGGCGGTTTTGCGGTAATCATCGGACCTGACGGCGAGCAAGCCGGTTCCGGCGGCGCTCCCAGCTTCGGAGCTAATTGGCCGGATGTGCGCGCCGATACCGGGTTCGATCTCATTTCCGGGGCCCGCCCTACCGGCCCGACCGAAGTCGCCGTCGACGGCAGCACTTTCGAGGGCGAAGACCTGGCGCTCGGCGACACCTTGTTGATTCTGTCAGCGGACGACCGCCGCGAGTTCACGTTGATCGGCGTCGTCGGATTCGGGGGTGAGACCAGCATCGGAGGAGCGACTTTCGCGCTGTTCGACACTGTCACCGCCCAGGTGTTTTTCAACGCTGAAGGGCAGGTCGACAGTATTCAGACCACAGTCACGTCGGAGGCGGATGTCGCAGATGTGATTACTGCGGTGCAGGAGGTGGTCCCTGCCGGTGTCGTGGTCACGTCCGGTCAGAGCGCCGCAGAGGAACAGGCCCGTCAGGTCAACGATCAGATCGGATTCCTCACCACCTTCCTTCAGGTTTTTGCCTTCATTGCCTTGTTCGTGTCGACCTTCATCATCTCCAACACCTTCCGGATCATCGTCGTACAGCGAACCCGTGAGCTCGCACTCCTCAGGGCCCTGGGCGCCACCGCTCGGCAAGTGACCCGAATGGTCATGGTCGAATCCTTGATTGTTGGCTTGGTGGCTTCAGTGATCGGGGTTGGCCTTGGCCTGCTGCTGGCGATTGGCCTCAGGTCGCTGTTGGAAGTCGCCGGCTTGACCCTGCCGTCGACCTCGCTGCAACTTTCAGTGCAAACGGTCGTAATAGCGATCCTCGTCGGAACGGTCGTCACATTGGTCTCGGCGTTCATCCCGGCGCGACGCGCCAGTCGAGTCGCCCCCGTTGAAGCAATGCGTATCGACATGCCGGGCCGACGTGGTTCGTTTGCAAAACGCGCCTTTTGGGGAACGGCGCTTCTAGCCCTGGGAGTCGGCTTGCTGTTTCTAGGCTTGTTTGCCGATGTCAGCCTGCCAGGACTGCCGGTGATCGCCACCGTGGGACTGGCGTCGCTCCTGACAGTTCTCGGTGTCACCACCCTGAGTCCCCTCGCCGCACCGTTCCTCACGAGATGGCTGGCGGCCCCGTTTGTCCCCCTTTCGAACATCACCGGCCGACTGGCCCAGGAGAACTCCGCTCGAAGTCCGAGACGAACGGCGGCCACTGCTGCAGCCCTGATGATCGGAGTGGCACTCATGTCAATTGCCGCGGTCTTCGCGGCCTCCATTCAAGGGACCATCGATGAGATATTCGATACGGGAATCACAGCCGAGCTGATAGCTCAACCTCAGAACGCGTTCAGCGGCCAGGGATTCACGACCGCCTTCGCCGACGACGTCGAGCTGATACCCGAAGTCTCCGAGCTTGGCCGGTTTCGACAGAACATCGCCCGTGTCAACGAGAGTGTCGAGTTCATCGCCGCCGGCGATGACTCGTTCACCAACCTGATCGTGTTCGATCGGGTAGAAGGACAGGTAGCCGGCTTGGGCACTATCGGGTTCGCCGTCGACTTCGCGACGGCGGAGAACAACGAATGGGCGCTTGGTGAATCGGTCGAGTTCGAGTTCCTTCAGACAGGCGTCCAGAGACTAGAGCTGCAGGGGCTGTATGAGTCGCCTGGCGCCAACGGGGTCTTCATCTCGCTGGAAGCGTATGAGGCGAATTACGCCGAGCAGCTGGATAGCCAGGTGTACATCAAGCTGGCGGAGGGTGTCAGTTTGGACACCGGTAAAGCCGCCATCGCCCCGATCGCAGAGCTGTACCCGACGGTCAAGGTTGCCGACCAGGAAGAGCTGAAATCAGATCTGGAGACACAGACTTTCCAGGTTCTTGGCTTGATCTTCGGGCTGCTCGCGATGGCGCTGTTGATAGCCCTGATCGGTGTTGCCAACACAATCACGTTATCGATCTTCGAGCGGACGCGCGAGATCGGTCTTCTCCGCGCCATAGGTCTGACCCGGCGAGGGGTCCGACGGATGATCCGGCTCGAGTCAGGGGTTATTGCAGCGTACGGAGCGATTCTGGGCGTGGCGCTTGGGATCTTTCTGGCCTGGGCCCTCCTTCTTGCCTTGCGCGATCAGGGATTCAGCCAGTTCGTCATTCCATGGCTGTGGCTCGTCGTGGGAGTGGCGTTGATCGGCTTTCTGGGGGTCATTGCAGCGATCTTGCCGGCGCGGCGCGCTGCCAAACTGAACGTGCTCGACGCCATCGCCCACGAATAGGTCTCGACCGGGCGCTGATGCGCCCGCCGCGGCAAGAGTGTTGACTACGTCTTTCCCGGCATCGACCGGCGGGGTCTCGCTGTTTGGCTACCCCTACGATCGGGGGTCATGAAACCCACCACCAGCCAGGTTGCCGGCTTGGTTGCCAGTGCCCGCCATCGAGAAGAGCGGGGCTGGGAAGTGCTTCGTGACTTTGCTGCCCTCCTGGAACTCCCCAACGTGACCGGCTCGACCGATGACCTGAGGCGAAATGCGAACGAGTTGGCCCGGCGCTTCGAGGCGAGGGGAGCTTCGATGGAGACGGTTGAGCTTCCCGGCGCAAGTCCTGTGGTGATCGGTGAACTGCGGACAACCACCCCAACGGCGACGCTGGGCGTTTATGTCCACTACGACGGCCAGCCGGTGGATCCGGCGAACTGGGCCTCGAGCCCCTACTCCGCCACGCTGGTCTCCGGCCCATGGCATGAAGGGGGCGTGGTGTTGGATTTCCCCGGGCCCGGCGACGAGATCGATGCCGAATGGCGGATCTACGCCAGAAGCGCCTCGGACGACAAGACCCCGTTCGCAGCCATGGCCGCGGCCCTCGATGCCCTGAAGGAAGCCGGTATCGAGCGGTCCGTGGATCTCGTGTTCTTGTTCGAGGGAGAAGAGGAGTCCGGAAGCCCGAACCTGGGTCGATACATGAAGCATCTCGCTTCACGGCTGACGGCCGATTCCTGGCTTCTCTGTGATGGGCCGGTGCATCAGACCGGGATCCCGCAAGTGGTCTTTGGAGTCCGCGGTTATTGCGGCTTCGAACTGACCTTCTATGGCCCGGAGCGCGAGTTGCATTCTGGCCATTACGGGAACTGGGTTCCGAATCCCGCCATGGAACTCGCGTCATTCATCGCCGGTTGCAAAGACGAATCGGGAATGGTGACGATCGATGGCTTCTACGACGACACCGCACCGATCACAGCCGCCGACCGCTCTGCCATCGACGCGCTCCCTCCCGTCGAGGATCGGCTCCAGGCTGAGCTCGGATTCGGTGGTCCAGAGGTGGACGGCGCCCGTTATGCGGACCGTCTCATGCTGCCCAGCTTCAACGTGAGAGGCATGAGCGCGGCTGCCGTCGGTCAGAAGGCCCGCAATGTCGTGCCCGCTGAGGCGCATGTCTCGGTCGACATCCGTCTCGCCGCAGGAAACGCTCCGGATCGTATGCTCGACCTCGTCGAGGCCCGGCTCGTGACAGCGGCCTATCAGGTTCTCGATCGGGAGCCGACCAGCGAGGAGCGCAGGAGTCATCGCTATCTCGCCAGGCTGACTCGTGATCCCGGCTATCGGGCTGCGCGAGTCCCGATGGACTCGCCTCTTGCCGAGACGCTCCTCGGAGCATGCGGCGTCGCCGGCAATGAAGAGAATGAAGAGGTCGTGGCCCTCCCCACGTTTGGAGGGTCGATTCCGCTCTACCAGTTCGAAGAGATCCTCGACGCTCCGGTGGCGATCCTCCCCATTGCCAACCACGACAACAATCAGCACGCCCCCGACGAGAACCTACGGGTCGCCAACCTCTGGTATGGCATCGATCTCTGGGCAACGCTGTTGACCACGGATTTCACGGCTGTGGCTCGGCCCGCTGCCGGCGGAAGTGGATGACGTGGATCGTTCTAGTGTCCTGAGTCGTAAGTTCGTGCTGATCTCGCCCAGGCATCGGCGTTTCTGGCAAGGACGCACAACGAAGGCGCAGCCGTAGCTGCGTCAAGGCGGAGGACGCAGCCAGGGGCGT
>JAPUJM010000003.1 GCA_027296205.1 Actinomycetota bacterium | reverse complement strand
TCGGCATTCGCATCAGCCAGGCCGGGTTCGACGTCCATTGGCTTCCTGGGTCAAATTGACGGAGGGTTTCAGCTCTTTCTAATGTTCTAGAACATGAGTCCGTTCTCGGCCGCCGTCAGAGTCAGCGGTCTCAGTAAGAAGTACAGGCGGGTCCGGGGCCTCGGAGATAGCCATTTCAGCGTGTTCGTATCCGGCGCCGACCTCTCGCTGACCCACGCAATCACCATCACCCTGGGTTGGTCTCTGGTGGGTCTTGGGCTGACCTGGTGGGGGCTTCAGCGTCGCGACGCTTAACCCTCAGCGCCGAAGCGTCGGCGTAATTCCTTGTGCCAGCAGCCGCGATGCCAGTGACGACGCATGTCGGCGGCCCCGTCCGGAACGACCACGAGATGGAACGTCCCCGGCGGGATCGTCAGCTCGCACCCCGGGCAGAGGTATTCCTTCTTGGCCTGGTAGGGCTGGATCGGGTTGACGGTTATGTCGAGAAGATGGCCCACGCGATGACCGCCAATGTCGATAGCACCGCAATCACCACGATGACGATGTCCAGGGCCGACTTCTCCTGCTCTCGAAAAGGGTTGAATCCCACGTCGAAACGGTAACCGCCCCCAGGGATTGTCTACCGTCACAACCGTGAGTTGGCTCCTGACCCAAGATGACGGTGAGATACGCCGACTGACCCTCAACCAGCCGGAGCGGAAGAACGCAGTGCCTCCCGAGGGCTGGCCGGTTCTACGGGATGCGTTTGCCGACTTCGAGAAGTCCGCGGCGAGAGTGCTGATTGTCACCGGTGCCGGTGGTGAGTTCTGCGCCGGCGCCGACCTGGATCGAAGTGGGTCGGCGATGGGCCAGTCGGTTGCCTTTCGGCACCGGAGGATGAAGACCGTCGGAGAGGCGGCCTCCACCCTTCATCGCACCACCAAGCCGACGATCGCCGCCGTCGACGGTGTTGCCGTCGGCGCGGGGATGAACCTGGCTCTAGGGTGTGACATCGTCATCGCCACTACGAGGGCCCGATTCTCGGAGATATTCGTCAAGCGGGGGCTGACGGTCGACTTCGGTGGAACCTGGCTTCTGCCCCGCATCGTCGGTCTTCAGCGCGCCAAGGAACTCGCCCTATCCGGTCGCATCGTTGACGCCGAAGAGGCTCTCGCCATTGGCTTGGCGGTCGAAGTGGTTCCACCGGATGAGCTTGCCGATCGGGCCCGGAGCATTGCCGAGAGCTTTCTACAGGGTGCGCCGATCGCCCAGATGTTCGCCAAACAGGGTCTCAATGCGTCGTTCGAGTCGAGTTTTGCGGAAAGCCTCAGCTGGGAAGGACAGTCCCAGGCGATCGCCATGGGAACCGCCGACTCTGTGGAGGGTGTTGCCGCCTTCATGGAGAAGCGAGCTCCGAACTGGCGGGGTGAGTAGCCCTCAGTCGGCGCCGATGTCCTCGTTCCACAAGTCGGGATGGGCACTGATGAAGCCCTCCATCAGGTCCACGCATCGCTGATCGTCGACTGCTTCGACGATTACGCCGCGGGACCGCAGATAGTCCTCGGCGCCCATGAAGGTCCTGTTCTCTCCAATAACAACCTTGGGGATCTCGTAGAGGAGGATCGCCCCCGAGCACATCTCACATGGCGAGAGGGTCGTGTAGATCGTCGAGCGGCGGTACGCCGAGACCGGCAGCCGGCCCGCGTTCTCCAGGGCATCCATCTCGCCGTGGAGGATGACTGAGCCCTGTTGCACCCGACGGTTGTGTCCCCGACCGACCACCTCGCCCTCGATGACTAGGGCCGATCCGATCGGGAGGCCACCCTCCTCGAGCCCCAGACGCGCCTCCTCGATTGCCGTCTCCAGACCGTTGTCTTTCATGTACTGAGATCTTATGGCTCCTAGCCTGAAGCGATGCCACGAATCGCCGTAGCCGGGCCCAACCGGATCGTCACCGATGCCGCCGGCCTGATAGCGGACGCTGGAGGGTCTGTTGTGGACACGGCCATCGTGGCGGCACTCACGGCCATGTGCACCGAGCCGGGCATATGTTCCCCGGGTGGCGGTGGATTCTTGACCATCGACGTGCCCGGCGCCGATGCCATCGTGATCGACGGATATATGTCATATCCGGGGATCGGGTTCTCCGGCGAGCCCAACATGCGTGAGATCACCATGGATTACGGGGGCGGCGTCACTACCCTGGTCGAAGCCGGCTCTGTAGCCGTGCCCGGTGTCTTTGCCGGCTTCAGTTTGGCATGGAGAATGTTTGGAACCGCTCCCTGGCATGAGCTCATGGAGGCGGTCGCGGTGACCGTGGAACATGGCTTCCCGCTGGGTCAGGCTGCGCACCATTACCTGCTCGACGCCTTTGACCCCATTTTTTCAGCCGATTCCACCGCTCGTAAGGCTCTCTCCCATGATGGGCGACTGCGCGATGTCGGGGAGACCGTGCTGTTCGAGGGTCTTGTCTCGACCCTTCGATACATCGGAGAGGAAGGCGCCCGGGTTTTCTACGAAGGTGACCTTGCTCAGTCGATAGTTGCCGACCTCGAGTCGATGGGAGGGCAACTGACCCGAGAGGACATGGCCTCCTATGAAGCCGTGCCTAGAGATCCTCTCGTCGTGGACATCGAGGGATGGAGCTTGACGCTCAACCCACCTCCTGCGGTCGGAGGGGTGACCGTTGCCCTTGCTCTGAATCAGATCGCAACGAGTGGCGACACGGGCCCCGCCGTCTGGGCGGATGCTCTGGTCAGCGCGTACACGATGAGGGCCGAGGAACTGGAACCACACACCGACCTCGAAGTTGCGGCCAACATGGTGCTGGTCAAGGCGGGTCTTCGCTCGCCGTCGACCGTCAGCATCGCCGCGGTTGACGAAGATGGCGGCGCTGTGGCGGTTTCCTGTTCGGCCGGGTACGGGTCCGGTGTCACGCCGGCCGGTACAGGGCTGATGATGAACAACGCCGTGGGTGAGATCGAGCTGACTCCGGGTGGGCCTGACGCCCACCGGCCGGGCCGGGTGATGATGTCCAATATGTCCCCAACCGTGGCGAGAGCCGGCTCCGACGTGGTTGCCATCGGCACACCGGGTGCCGATCGGATCACCAGCGCGCTGGTTGTCACCCTTGAGTCGTTGGGGGGTGGGATGGACCTCGAGGATGCCATCGAGCAGCCGCGTCTTCACCCGGAGTTTGGTGATTGGGGTGTTCGTGTCGCGGTGGAGTCCGGTCTCGATCTCGACGGCATCGAGTACCCGATGAGACAGTTCGACGGCCTCCACATGTACTTCGGGGGAGTCAACGGTGCTGCATTGGAAGGTGGTCGCCTTCACGGTCATGCCGACAGTCGTCGTCACGGGTCGGTGGCCGTGGTCGGTTGAATCCAACCCCCTAGAACCTGTCTCACCCAAGCCGTACGTTGGCATCCATGTACGCGGCGACCACATCAGTGGCGCTCGTCGGGGGAGACGTCAGACCGGTAGAGGTGCAGGTTCACGTCGGCCGTCAGCAGGACACTTTCAAGCTGAGTGGCCTTCCGGACACCGCGGTGCGCGAGGCCAAAGACAGGGTCAGAGCGGCGGTGGCCTCTTCCGGAATGCGGTTTCCGAATCGGACCGTCACGGTCAATCTCGCCCCTGCGGATCTGCCCAAAGGTGGCACCGACTACGACTTGGCGATTGCCCTCGGTGTCCTGGCGGCGAGTGACGAGATAGCTAACCCCAATGGAGTCGTTGTCGTGGGTGAGCTGGCCCTCGATGGGACGGTGCGATCCGGGTCGAGCACCCTCGGTGCGGGTGTGCTTTCGGCGCGGACCAAACGTCCGTGTCTGGTGGCGACCGACGCGGCGGCCGACACTGCGGCGGTTCCGGGATCGATTGTCCACGGTGTCGGGTCGTTGGCCGAGGCGGTGGAATTGTTGAGACTCGGTCTTGGTCAACAGCAGGCTGTGAGCCCTCGTCCGACACCTCAGCCCCAGGATGGCGCCGACCTATCGGATATCAAGGGTCAGGCTCTACCACGTCGGGCTATCGAGATCGCGGCCGCCGGTGGCCATCACCTGTTGCTACATGGTCCGCCGGGTGGCGGCAAGACCATGTTGGCGCGGCGTCTGCCGGGGATTCTCCCCCGGCTTTCGGATAGTGAGGCCGTAGAGGTCGCGCTCATCTATGCCGCCGCCGGGCTGCGACGAGGTCTCGACCCAACTCGCCCGTTTCGGTCACCGCATCACACCGCATCTCGTGCCGCCCTGGTTGGCGGAGGATCAGGCGTCGCAGTTCCGGGGGAAGCCTCTCTGGCACATCGCGGGGTCCTGTTTCTCGATGAGCTTGCCGAGTTTCCGCGAGGCAATCTCGACACACTCCGTCAGCCGTTGGAGGACGGGTTCGTCACCGTTGCCCGTCGGGGAGTGACGGCTCAATTTCCTTCCACGTTTCATCTTGTGGCTGCTTCCAATCCATGTCCGTGTGGCTTCCATGGCGATCGTCGCAAGCCCTGCGAGTGTCGACCTGCTGTCCTGGGTCGATACCGGCAGAGAGTCTCGGGACCTCTGCTCGACCGTATCGACCTGGTGGTGAAGGTTGGCCGGGTCGAGGCGTCGGAGGCGGCCGCGCCCGGCGGAGAAAGCTCGAGTGTGATTCGGCGGAGAGTCGAACAGGCAGCCGAGTTCAGACGAGACCGTCCTGCCGAGACCCATCCACGGGCCCGGCAGATGGTTCTCGACGCGCTGGATTCGGCTGTGGTTACCGCCCGAGGTGCCGACCGGTTGACCAGTGTGGCGCGAACCATCGCCGACCTGGCCCTCGAGGCGGAGGTCAATGAAGAGCATGTGGCCGAGGCGATGGCCCTGCGAGGTGAGTGGTGATGTGAAACACCGACTGATCAAACCCACGATGACGGGTTATCCGGTGGGCCTTCTCGACCTCGAAGATCAACCATCGATATTTGTCAACGGAACACTGGGCGAAATGCCCGGAGTTGCTGTCGTCGGCACCCGTAAGTGCACGAGGTACGGTATCGACCTCGCTGAAGCCTTCGGTCACGCCATTGCCCGAGCCGGTTGGACAACCGTCAGTGGGCTGGCCAGGGGAATCGACGCAGCTGCGCATCGCGGTTGTCTGCGGGGCGATGGGCATGCGGTGGCCGTTCTCGGATCCGGGATCGACGTTTGCTATCCGAAGGAGAATCAGCCCATCCTCGATGAGATTCTTGCCGTCGGGGGTGCGGTGGTGTCGGAATATCCACCGGGCACACCACCGGACCGATGGCGTTTTCCGGCAAGAAACAGGATCATTGCCGCGGCCTCTTCGGCGGTCGTGGTCGTGGAGGCGGCGAGAAAGGGTGGGGCGCTGATCACGGCGCGTCTTGGTGCAGAGATGGGGCGCCCTGTCTTCGTCGTACCCGGTGATGTTGACCGGCCCGCATCTGAGGGGTGCAACCTCCTCATCCGTGATGGGGCCCATCCCGTGATGGGTAAGACGGACTTGATAGAAGAACTCTCGTTGATTCTGGGTCCACCGGACAACGATCTAGCCGAAGTAGGCGAGTCGGGATTGCCGCCAGGAGGGGTGGTATTTGATCAACTTGCCGATCATTGGTCGGTCACGATGAGTGAGGCTCTCGTCCGTGTCGGCAAGCTCCAACTCGAGGGACGGGTCCGTCGTCAGGGCGAGATGATCGTTCCCACCTGAGCGTTACCTGCGCCGGCGGT
>JAPUJM010000029.1 GCA_027296205.1 Actinomycetota bacterium | reverse complement strand
TCATTGCCGAGGAAGAGTGGACCGTTAGATACCGGGCACAGTTTGCCGTCATCGAAGTCCACCCCTGCAAGGTTCCCGGTCGGGAAGGCACCTGTCCCACCACCACCACGGCGACGACGATTCCGTCGGAAACGACCACGGCCACGTCGGGACCGACCACCACCATCGCACCCCCCTGATGCCGGGCTACTCCTCTTCGTCGTAATACCTGAGGAACGTCTGGGTCACGTCGGAAACGGCGCCCGTCGAATCCTCGTCCCAACCCCCCGGGCGGCGAACCGTGATCGTGTTCTGAAGGACAAATACATGGTCTATCCCTACTTCGAGAGCAAACAGCCGATCGGCGAGCACTCCCGGAACGCCGTGTCCCGCGGAGTCGGAGGTGATGGTCTGACCGTCCTGGCCGGTAAAACTCCTGTCGGTGTCGATGATGAGGATCTCCCCCATCGCCACCGTGTCTTTGATCTCTACGTCCTGACCCATTGACTTGGATCGTAACTAGCCGCCGAGCCCGCCGGAAAGCTCACCAATTCGATGGACCTTGACCAGGTTCGTCGAAGCCTTGACGTGGGGTGGCACACCGGCCACCATCACCACGATCTCGCCTTGCTGGCACACACCCTCGGCTAGGAGCGCCGAGGCGGCGAGGGCGATCTCGTCGTCCGTGTAGTCACGTCGCTCGAAATGGTGGGGAATGACACCCCAATAGAGAGCCATGGCCCTCCGGGTGACATGGTTGGGAGTGAAGGCGACCACACGCTGCTCTGGGCGGTATTTCGAAATCAGACGAGCCGTGTTCCCGGTCTCGGTGAAGGCGACGATTGTGGACGCCCCGACATTCCTGGCTATCTGTGTTGCGGCCTGTGCCACGGCTGAAGCGATGTTGTTCTCGTCTCCGACGAATGACACCGGGTGCTCTCCACGATCATGGAGGGTCCCCTCCTCTACCGTCTGGCAGATCCGAGCCATGGCGCTCACCGCCTGGGTCGGATATTTGCCGATGGCCGTCTCACCCGAGAGCATCACGGCGTCGGTCCCTCCCATGACGGCGTTGGCGACATCGGTAACCTCGGCCCGAGTTGGTCGGGGGCTGGTGGTCATCGATTCGAGCATCTCGGTGGCAGTGACCGAAATCCGCCCGGCCGCACTGGCCTTTTCCAGGATGTCGGCCTGAATCAGAGGCAAACGCTCCAACGGAACCTGGACACCCAGATCACCCCTCGCCACCATCACCCCAAAAGACGCGGCGAGAATCTCGTCGAGATTGTCCAACGCCTGAGCCAGTTCGATCTTGGCGATCACCGGAACATCCCCGCAGAGTGACGCGACGGTCTCGACGTCTGCGGCCGTCCGCACAAACGATGCCGCCACGTACTCGACTCCCAACTCCTTGCCGAACGCCAGATCGACTTCATCCTTCTCGGTGATGTTCACTTCCGACAGACTGCTGTCCGGGAACGCGACGCCCTGGTGATCGGAGAGTGAACCGTCCTCGAGGGCACGAGCACGCAGCGATCCGTCCGCCCTCCCCACGACCTCCAACGACATCAGGCCGTCGCCGAGGATGACCCGGTGTCCCGGGAGGACATCGTCGAGAAGCCGTGGGTAACCCACTCGAATGGTCGCGGCATCCCCTTCGCCGAATGCAGGGGCGAGTTCGATCTCAGCATCTCGGTGAAGTTCGATCTCACCGCCGGGAAAGGTCCCCACCCGAAGTTTCGGTCCCTGGATGTCTTGCATCACCGCCACACTCCGACCGGCGTCGACCGCGCTCGATCGAACCCATTCGAGCATCTGGCGATGGAGGTCGTGATCACCGTGGGAGAAGTTGAGACGAGCCACATCCATCCCTGCATCGACGAGAGCGCGTATCCCTTCCTCGCTGGCGACCGAGGGCCCGAGGGTGGCGATGATCTTCGTCTGGCGCTGCATATCAGCCTGACGCTACCCGGCCAAGGACCATGCCCCTTTGATCCTGGCGGAGGTTTTCCCGGCTATGAGGAGAGCTTCTGCCGCAAGAGCTCATTGACCAGCTTGGGGTCCGCCTTGCCCTGACTTGCCCTCATCACCTGACCAACCAGGAAACCGACGACTTTCTGCTCACCGGCCGCATAACTTTTGACCGCCTCGGGATTGTCGGCGAGCACCCCGGCGACGATCTCTTCTATCGCCGACACGTCTGAGATCTGGACCAGGTCACGCGCCTTGGCCACTTCCCGCGGTGAGCCCTCACCTTGGAGCACTCCCTCGAGCACCATCTTGGCGGCCGATGATGAAACGACTCCCTCGTCCACGATTTCCACCAGTTCGGCGAGTTGCTTGCCGCCAAGCGGAAGCTTCGTCGGGTCGGTCTCGGTTCTTCGCAACCACGCCGTCACATCTCCGACGAGCCAGTTGGCGACGCGGCGGTGATCCGCTCCCTCGGCTACGGCCACATCGAAGATGTCTCGAACCTCGACCGGCGAAGCGGAAAGCACTCCAGCGAGGTCGGACTCGAGGCCCTCGTCCGAGTACCGGGCCTTTCGCTCAGCCGGCAACTCGGGGAGACCGACCCTGACCTCATCGACCCAGGAGGCAGACATCACCATCGGAGCGAGATCGGGTTCGGTGAAATACCGATAATCGGAAGAGCCTTCCTTGACCCTCATCGAGTGGGTGACGCCAGCTTCCTCATCCCAATGGCGGGTCTCCTGAGTCAGCTCGCCCCCGGCCTCGACGACCGTGATCTGCCTCTCGATCTCGTAATCGACAGCCTTTTCCAGCGAGCGGAAAGAGTTCATGTTCTTGACCTCGACTTTGGTGCCGAGCCCTTCGGCACCCTCTGGTCTGATCGATACGTTGGCGTCGAAGCGAATCGAGCCTTCTTCGAGCCGCGCATCAGAGGCACCCAACTCGGCGACCACCGCCCGCAGATCTTGGGCATACGCACGGGCTTCGGCGGCGCTGCGGATATCTGGCCGGGAAACCACCTCGACGAGTGGGACACCGGAGCGGTTGAAGTCGAGCAGAGTCGATTCCGCGGCGTGAATTCGCCCGCCATCGCCGATGTGAGTCGATTTGCCGGTGTCCTCCTCCATGTGAGCACGCTCGATGCCGATCCGTCGGGTCTCACCGTCGACCGTGACGTCTAGGTAGCCGTCATGGCAGACCGGGATGTCGAATTGGGAGATTTGATAGCCCTTGGGGAGGTCTGCGTAGAAGTAGTTCTTGCGGTGGAAGACCGAGCGCTCCGACACCTCGCAATTGAGGGCAAGGCCAATCGCCATGATCCACTCGATGGCCTTTCGATTCGGAACAGGGAGTGCCCCCGGCAAACCAAGACAGACTGGGCATGTGTTGGTGTTGGGCTCCGCCCCAAACTCCACGGCGCAGCCACAGAACATCTTCGACCGGGTGGAGAGCTCGACATGCACCTCGATCCCGATCACGGACTCCCAGGTCATGAGGCCAACTCTTCGAGAACCGGCCGTTCCGCAAAGCCCGCAAGGGTCTCGACTGCGGCTGCGACCTGAAACATCACGGTCTCGCCGAGGGCCGGGGCCATCACCTGGAACCCGATGGGAAGATTCTGCTCATCGAGGCCAATCGGGATCGAGATCGCCGGATGGCCCGCAAGGTTGGATGGGATCGTGCAGATGTCAGAGAGGTACATCGCCAGGGGGTCGTCCATCCGGGCACCGGCCTCGAATGCGACGGTGGGACTCGTCGGCGACACCAGGACGTCGACGCTTTCGTAGGCCCGGGAAAAGTCTTCCTGAATGGCCGACCGGACCTTCTGGGCCTGTCCATAGAAGGCGTCGTAGTACCCGGCGGACAGCGCATATGTGCCGAGCAAGACCCGGCGGGTGACCTCAGGCCCGAATCCCTCGGCTCTGGTTCGCGCCATCAGCGTCTCCGTCGTCGCCCCCTCACCCCGATGGCCGTACCGAACGCCATCGAAGCGGGCCAGGTTTGCCGATGCCTCGGCCGGCGCAATCAGGTAGTACGCAGAGAGAGCGATGTCGAAGGTCGGCAGCGAGACCTCCACCACTGCGGCACCGGCGTCGGACAATTTGTCGACCATGGCCGAGACCGCGGTTTCGACTGCCGGTTCGTATCCCTCACCAGCCAACTCCTTGACCACCCCCACTTTCATGCCGGAAACGCCATCGTCCAGAGCCGCCGAAGGTTGGGGATACTCCCCGGCATACGAGGTGGCGTCCAGCGGGTCGTGGCCCCAGATGGCCTCGAGCATGAAGGCCGCATCCTGGACGCTTCTCGAGAGAGGGCCTATCTGGTCGAGCGATGAAGCAAAGGCGATCAGCCCGTACCGGCTCACAGTCCCGTAGGTCGGCTTCAGCCCGACGACGCCCGTGAGCGATGCCGGCTGGCGAATCGATCCTCCCGTATCGGACCCGAGAGCAGCAAAGGCAGAGCCGATGGCCACGGCTGCCGCCGACCCCCCCGACGACCCTCCGGGGACGCGGCCGATATCCCAGGGGTTGTAGGAGGTCCCATAGGCGGAGTTCTCCGTCGAGGAGCCCATCGCGAACTCATCGAGGTTGGTCTTTCCGACAATGACCGCCCCGGCTTCTTTCAGCTTCCGGGTGACGGTGGCGTCATAGGGAGGGATGTAACCGGCGAGGATCTGAGACGAAGCGGTCGTCTCGACACCCCTCGTGCACATGTTGTCCTTGAGCGCCACCGGAACGCCGTGCAGCGGTCCGTGGTCGATTCCATCGGCAAGATCGGCATCGGCCCTGCGGGCCGTCTCTCTCGCCCCTTCCCTGTCGATGGTCAGGTAGGCGTGAAGCTGCGCCTCCGTCAGCGAGGCCCGGTCCAGGGCGGCCTCGAGAAGATCGGACGAGGACACCTCGCCGGCGCGCAAACGCTCACCGGCTTCGGCAATGGTGAGCTCGTGGAGTGTCACTGTGTCTCCATTGCCGGAGGCACCACGAAGTAGCCGTCCTTCGTTTCGGGAGCCTGGGAGAGAACCTCATCTCGATCGAGCGACGGTCGGCGCTCGTCTTGACGGAATGCGTTGACCAAACCAAGCGGGTGAGCCGACTCCTCGCGGGGATCACCCTCCAGTGACTGCACTTGAGTCGCATGATCGAGGATCACGTCGAGCTGAGTCTTGTAGCTCTCCAGTTCTTCGGCAGTCAGGTCGAGGCGAGCAAGACGCGCCACATGGGCAATATCGATGTCGATTGGCATGGCCGTCGGAGTGTAGGAAACAGCCCCACCTGTGCCGGCAGCCGATATTCGGTGGAGTCGCAAACATTGACAAGTGTCAATACATCGACCAATATCGATATGAAACCGCTCTCACCGTGTTGAAAGGAACATCATGAGCCGAGTGCAGCTAGCCCTCAACGTCTCCGACATCGACGAAGCCATAGCCTTCTACTCGAAGGCCTTTTCCACCAAGCCGGCGAAGGTGCGGGAGGGATACGCCAACTTCGCAATCAGTGAGCCTCCACTGAAATTGGTCCTCATCGAGAATGAGGAGGGCGGGACGTTGAACCATCTGGGCGTTGAAGTCGAGGGATCCGAGCAAGTGGCAACCATGAGCCGTAGACTCGTCGATGAGGGCCTGACCACTGAGGACGAGCTGGGAGTGGAGTGTTGCTACGCCCGCCAGGACAAGGTCTGGGTCAAGGATCCCGACGGCGCCGAGTGGGAGTGGTACACGGTCCTCGGCGACTCCGACATTTCCACCAAGGACACCGCCTGCTGCTAAATCGGCGGAAGCGTGGGCAGATACGTGGGATGGGCTCATGCATTTGCGCACGCTTACAGTGCTGACGTGGCCAACCCGAATCCCTTGCGAGGCACTGCTCTCACTCTCGGTGTGACGGGGGCGATCGCCGCTGTGGCAGGGATGCTGATCGTCTTCACGGGGAGCGACGACCTCAACTCACCAACGGCCGGGGTCCTGATCCGGGTTGGCGCGATACTGCTCGCCGTCTCACTTGTCCTGCCGGCGGTGAGGAAACCGTCAACCCTCATGACCGTGGTGGTCGGCGCCGGTCTTCTGGCCGTTCTCTTCCGACCCGGTCTGATTTGGGCCGGCCTGGTCGGGTTGGTCTTGTGGCTGTTTCTCGGTCGTCAGCGGAGCAAGGACGACAGCGCCTCGTAGGCCCAGTCGAGGTCACTGAGCCGAACCGACTCCCCCGGCTTGTGTGCCAGGGTTGTCTCCCCCGGTCCAAAGTTGACCGCGGGGACCCCCCGTTGGGCCAGTTGAGCCACATCCGTCCAGCCTTGCTTGGAGGAGATCGATGCGTTTGCCGTTTTGGCGAGGTCACCAAAAAAGGCATGACTGATCTCGGGATAGGCAGCCGGTGCCGAGTCGAAGACCTCGAAACCGTCGGCGGGCCTGCACAGATCCCGAAGCCTGGTCACGGCTTCTTCGGTAGATCGGTCTGGCGAGAATCGGTAGTTGACATTCATCTCGAATCGCGACGGGATGATGTTGTTCGCCACCCCGCCCGAAGCCCTCGTCACCGAGACCACCTCTTTGAACTCGAGACCCTCGATCGGGTGGGTCTCTGGCCGAAGCCCATCCATCATCGTCAGAAACGCCCCGGCCCTCGTCACCGCGTTGGTGCCGAGCCAGGGACGAGCCGAGTGTGCAGCCTCACCTTCGAACCAGACAGTGGCGTTGACCGACCCCTGACAACCGGCGTGCAACTCCAGGTTGGTCGGCTCCATCACAATCCCGACCTCGGCGTCCTCCAGTGCAGGGAGCGCGTCGAGCACAGCGCCCAGCTGGTTGCCTTCGATCGGGCCCTCCTCACCTGCATAGAAGACCCCTACGACGTTGGTTGTGCCCAGATCCTCGAGAAGGTGGATCATCACGGCCAGCCCCGACTTCATGTCGGTGGCGCCGAGTCCGTAGAGCCGGTCGGCTTCGATCCGCGCCCCGACGTGGCCCTGAAGCGGGACCGTGTCGGTGTGTCCCGCGAGAACGACTTTTCCGGTCGCCGGCTCACCCACGACCAGCGAGTCTTTCACCCTGGTCTGTGGCTCACCGTCGAGACGATCGGCGATCGCGTTTCGGATGGTGGCCTCGCTGCCGGTCTCCGACGGTATGTCGACCAGCCAGGCCAGAGTCTCGGTGAGGTTTGCCATCCGGGGCAAGGTAACACCTGACCACTACCCTTTCGCTGAGTGCCCCACTTAGTGACCGACACAGCCAGAGCCGTTGGGATCGCCACATACTCGGGCGAGAAAATCCTGGATGTCTGGTATCCCGACCCTCTTTCCAGCCACCACGCCGCGGTGATCGGTCTCGAGGGATCAGATGCCGAGCGAAGGACCGAGCGTCGCATCGTGGAAACGGTTGTCGACGACCTGTCTGAGCCACCGATGGGGCCGGCCGACGCCTACCTGCGTCTTCATCTTCTCTCACACCGTGTTTTCAAGCCACACGAGATCAATGTCGACGGGATCTTTGCTGCGCTCAATAACGTCGTTTGGACCAGCGAGGGGCCATGTGACGTCGAAGGCTTCACCGAGACGCGGGCCAGGCTGATCGCCGGCGGAAGGAGACCTGCGGTGACCTCGGTGGACAAGTTTCCCCGGATGACCGACTACGTCATCCCGTCAGGGGTCCGGGTGGCCGACGCCGACCGGGTTCGTCTCGGCGCCTACCTCGGTGAAGGTACGACCGTCATGCACGAGGGCTTCGTCAACTTCAACGCCGGGACCCTCGGCACATCAATGGTGGAGGGCCGTATCAGCTCAGGCGTGGTGGTGGGACATGGCACCGACGTTGGAGGCAGTGCCTCGATCATGGGCACTCTCTCCGGGGGCGGCAGCGAGGTCATCCGCATCGGCGAGAACTGTTTGCTCGGGGCCAACTCGGGGATCGGCATCTCGTTGGGAGATGACTGTGTGGTCGAGGCCGGTCTCTATGTCACGGCCGGGACTGTCATCACGCTTCCGGACCGCAAGACAGCCAAGGGCCGTGAGCTGTCAGGCATCGACAACATGCTCTTCCGAAGGAACTCGGTGACGGGAACTGTCGAGGTCCTTCCTCGATCGGGTTCCTGGGGCGGTCTCAACGATGCGCTCCACCAGAACTAGTGGACGGGCCACTCGTGGTCCGTCGCCATCCTCTGACTGCACACCGCCGGGTCATCGCTACGGTGCCCAGAAATGCCGTATCGTCTGATCTACATCGGCCTCGGTTTGATCGGAATCGCTGCAATCGCACTCGGAATCGCTTTCTCGACGGAAGGTGCTGCGATCGATCTTCCCGGACCATTGGAATCTGTGTCACCCGAGCCGGGTGACCTGGTGCCACCACAGACCACCCTCGAGATCGACCTCGAGGTGGGCTACAACGCCGAGATCTTCGTCGACGGCTGGCCGATCTCCGATGCGACGTTTGTCGAGGGCACCGGTGTCTACCGATGGGCGCCCAGTGCATCCAGCCCGACGATCCAGGAGTGGACGCCGGGAGAGCACACCGTGCAGATCGTGTGGGACACCTACGCCGGGCTGCCCGACCCCGGTTCGTTCGAGTGGTCCTTTCGGATCGGCTAGTGGTGGGCCGACTAGCCCAGGGTCGACAGGCCTTGCTCCAACAACTCTCTGAAACCTTGGGCGTCGATTATGGGAACATCGAGCTCTTCGGCTTTCCGTGATTTGGACGCACCCGGCGACTCCCCCACCACCAGGGCCGAGGTCCGCCCCGACACCGAACCGGTGGCTTTCCCACCCCGGGCCTCAATGGCCATCTTGGCTTCCTCTCTCGTGAAGCCCTCGACCGTTCCCGACATGACGAACACACCACCGGCGAGTAGGTCGGAAATGACATCATCCTCGACCTCATCTACCAGACGCACTCCGGCGGCGCCAAGCTTCTCCACAAGTTTGCGGTTGACAGGATCTGTCGACCAGGACCGCACCTCCTCGGCAATCACCGGACCGATGCCTTCGGTTTCGGCGATCTCCTCTTCTGTCGCATCCATCAACACAGGAATGCCACCGAAGACACGGACCAACTTTCTTGCCACGGTTCCACCGACGTGTCTGATCCCGAGTGCTGTCAGCAGCCGGGCCACCGGACGCTCCTTGGCGGCGTCGATGGCGGCTTTGAGGTTGTTGACCGAGATCTCCCCCCAGCCCTGGTAGTCGAGGAGTTGGTCGACGTCGAAGCTGAATATGTCGGCCGGGTCGGAGATCAGACTCTCGGCGAGCAGCAAGTCAATCGTTCGATACCCCATGTGCTCGATGTCCATTCCGCCCCTGCCGGAGAAATGGAATAGCCATTCTCGGACTCGGGACGAGCACTCAAACCCACCGGTGCACCGGGCCACCGCCTCGCCCTCCAAGCGCACGATCGGGTTGTCACAGAACGGGCACTTCTCGGGCATGGTCCACTTCTTCTCTTTGCCCGTGCGGGCCGAGACGACCGGACCGACCACTTCGGGGATCACGTCGCCGGCACGGCGAACGATTACCTGGTCGCCGATTCGCACGTCCTTGAGAGCAACCTGGTCCTGGTTGTGCAACGTCGCCAAGCTCACGGTTGCTCCGCCAACAACCACCGGCTCGAGAACCGCGAACGGGGTGGCTGCCCCGGAACGGCCAATGTTGATCGAGATGTCCTCGAGAGTCGTCACCTGTTCCTCGGGTGGAAACTTGTAGGCGATCGCCCATCTCGGGGCCTTCGCCGTGAAACCGAGTTGGGCCTGATCGACCAGCGAGTTGGCCTTGATGACGACGCCATCCGTCTGATAGGGCATGTCGTGACGGCCCCGCTCGGCTTTCTCCACGTATTCGAAGACTTCGTCGATAGTGCCCATCGACAGACTCGCCGGGTTGGTGCGAAAGCCGAGTGACTGCATGTAGTCGAGTGTCTCCCAATGGGTCTCGAACTCCGGACCGCCCTCGACAAAGCCCAATTGGTAGACCCAGACATCGAGGTTCCGCCGGGCGGTGGCCGCCGGGTCTTTCTGTCTCACCGAGCCGGCCGCCGCGTTCCGGGCGTTGGCGAACATCGGCTTGCCCTCCTCGACCTGCAGCCGGTTTAGCTCGTCAAAAGCCTCATAGGGCATGTAGACCTCGCCGCGCACCTCCAGAACATCCGGATGATCATCACCGAGAAGACGCAACGGAATCGACTGGATGGTCCTCAGATTGGACGTGACGTCTTCTCCGGTCGTGCCATCCCCGCGGGTAGCGCCCGTGTCGAGCACACCGTCCCGATAGATCAACACCACGGCCAGACCATCGATCTTGAGTTCGCAGACATAGGAAACGGGCGGACTGTCGAGCTGGCGCTCCATCCGTTGCTCCCAACCGTCGAGATCCTCCCGTGACTCGGCGTTGTCCAGCGAAAAGAGTGGTCGCAGATGCTGGATGGATGAGAACAAATCACTTATTGGGGCACCGACACGCTGCGTCGGGCTATCGGGCGTCACCAGATCGGGGTTGGAATCCTCGAGAGCCTGAAGCTCCTTGACCAGTGAGTCGTACTCTGCATCGGAGACGTCGGGGTCGTCCAAGATGTAATAACGGTGGGCATGCACCCTGATCAGGGTGCGTAGCTCCTCTATGCGCGCGCGGGCAGTCGACATCGTTCTGGCGACGTTACCGACGCCGTGTCACCGGTTCGTGGAGGCGATCAGCGCCCCACCGAGCACCCTCTCACCGTCGTAGAAGGCAACCGTCTGGCCGGGTGCTATCGCCATCTGAGGCTCCTCGAACACCAAGGTTGCGCCGGCGAGCGACGCCGCAACGGGATCGCCGTGGGCCCGATACTGCGCCATGACGTCACCCGTCCCCCGAACGCCGTCGGTCCAGGTGATATCGGAGAGCTCCACGCCGGAGACCAGGAGGTCGTCACGGCTCCCCAGAACCACGGTCGAGGACTTCGGATCGATGCGAACCACGAAACGCGGCTCGCCGACGGCGACACCGAGACCACGACGCTGTCCGACAGTGAAACCAACGATTCCGACGTGTTGGCCCATCTCGTTGCCTGCGGTGTCGACGAGCAGCCCGGGTGTGAATACCTCGGGCGCCGTCTCCTCGAGAAACCCCCGGTAATCGCCGTCTCCAACAAAACAGATGTCCATCGACTCCGGCTTATGGGCGCTGCGCATGCCCATGCCCGCCGCGATTCGGCGGACTTCCCTCTTGGTGAGCTCACCGACGGGAAAGCGAGTCGAGGACAACTCGACCTGGGTCAACATCGACAGGACGTAAGACTGATCCTTCGCCTGGTCGGTGCCGCGCAGAAGATGCCAGACACCGTGGGTCTCCCTGCTTCGAGCGTGGTGTCCCGTCACCAGAACGTCACAGTCGAAATCGCCGAGACGATGTAGAAGACGGTCGAATTTCACCGTCCGGTTGCACTCGATACAGGGGTTTGGGGTCAGACCCGACGCGTAGTCGTGAACAAAGCGGTCGACGACCCCATCCTTGAAATCATCGACGTAGTCGAGGACGTAGTACGGAATCCTCAATTCGGCGGCGACACGACGGGCATCTTCTGCGTCCGAGACCGTGCAGCACCCGGCGGTGGG
>JAPUJM010000028.1 GCA_027296205.1 Actinomycetota bacterium | reverse complement strand
GGGGTGGACGGACCGCGCCGCAGCGGCTGCGGCCCGGGCCGGAGCAACCGTGCACCGCGGGTTGATCCTCTCCGGTGATCGGTTCATCGACAACGACGCCGATCGGGCGGAACTGCGCTCGCTGTTCCCTGATGCGCTGGCTGTGGAGATGGAAGGGGCCGCGGTCGCCCAGGTGTGCGCCGAGCGCCGGGTCCCTTTTGTGGTGATCCGTGCCATCTCGGACGCGGCAGACGATGACGCTGCCACCGACTTCCTCGAGTTCGTCGATCGGCAAGCGGCCCCGCTGCTCGCCGAGATCGTTGCGGGCCTGATAACACCTACCCGTTGACGAGCGGCCGGACACAACCTCGATACTCAGTTTCGGCTAGTTGTCACGGCTTCGGGTCAGGGGACGCCGACAGGTCGTCCATCTCGAACTGCCACCTGCCAGCTTTCAGTACGCAGAGCGCGCGAACCCTAGCCAGGTGCCGAGTCGGCCGATGCTGGCTCAGCATGCGAAAGCCGCCCGATCTCAGGGTGCTACATCCACTGTCACAAGCCACGACCAATCGTTTTCCACCCGAGTCGGCAACTGTGACGCTGACATTGGTTCTCTAGTCTCTACGGGTATGGAGCCGGTAGCGGGTTACACACAACTCGGCGACCAGCGGATCGCGTATCACGTCATCGGGGACGGCCCGATTGACCTTGTCATCACCGCCGGATTCTGGGGTTCG
Source organism: Actinomycetota bacterium (assembly GCA_027296205.1). GTDB lineage: Bacteria > Actinomycetota > Acidimicrobiia > Spongiisociales > ZC4RG35 > SZUA-217. Next base: position 2,051 of record JAPUJM010000028.1, on the reverse strand, counting down.
TTCGACGTCGAGTGGGAGCACTCGATGATCCGGCTGTTCTACCAAAGGCTGGCGAGCTTCTGCAGGGTCATCAGGTTCGACAGGAGAGGCACCGGTGGCTCGGATCCGCTACCGCTCGACGCGCTTCCGCCGTGGGAGGCGTTTGCCGAGGAAATCGAGGCGGTCATGGACGCAGCCGAGTCAGAGCAAGCCGCGGTCATGACCATCGCCGACGCTGGCCCGGTCGGCCTGCTCTTCGCCTCCACGCGACCCAGCCGCACCCAAGCGCTCCTGCTGTTCAACTCGAGCGCGAGGCTCACGCAAGCGGACGACTACCCAATCGGGATGACGGTCGAAGAGTACGAAGCAATGTCGCGGGCGGTCAGCGAAGAGTGGGGCACCAGTAGTCAAGCTCTGGTTGACTATTTCTATCCAAGCCAAGCATCTAATCCTCAGTTCCAACAATGGCTGGCCAAGCTGGCGCGTAGCATCACGAGCCCCACAGCTGTCTGGCAGTACGCGCAGGCATCAGCCGAGGCCGACGGCCGTTCGCTGTTAGCCACGGTGCAGGTTCCGACACTCGTTCTGCATCGGGCGGAAAGTGGGTTCACACCCTTGGAGCACAGTCGATATCTTGCCGAGCACATCGACGGGGCCCGGCTCGTCGAGGTTCCCGGGGGTGATAACTTTCCCTACTTCGACCATCCCGAGCAGACCCTTTCCGCGATGGAGGAGTTCCTGACTGGAAACCAAGCCCAGGCCGCGACCAACCGCATCCTCGCCTCGGTGCTGTTCACGGACATCGTCGAATCCACCCGCAAGGCAGAGCAGGTCGGCGACAAACAATGGAAGGCCCTCCTCGACCTTCACGACGACGTCAGCGACCGTGTGGCAGCGTCCCACGGAGGTCGGGTGGTGAGAAGCACCGGTGATGGGGTTCTCGCCATGTTCGACGGTCCAGGGCGTGCCATCAGGGCGGCCGGCGACCTGCGCGATCAGCTGGACCAGCTCGGCCTCCAGATACGGGCTGGGATTCATACCGGTGAGGTAGACCAGAGGGGCGACGACGTCGGTGGCATCGCCGTCCACCTCGGTGCCCGTGTAATGGCGGAGGCCGGGCCTGGTGAAATCCTGGTGTCGGCGACGGTTCGCGACCTCGTTGCCGGCTCGGGTATCGCGTTCGAGGACCGGGGACGGTATTCGCTCAAAGGCATCGAAGACGACTGGCAACTTCTCGCCGTCAGCCTTCCGACCTAGCCCCCGTCCGATAGGTGAGCACTCCTTGGCGCCTCAGACGGGGTCGAGCAGCGCTCGATCTTCATAACACCAGATCCAGTTCATCCCCCGTATCCCGTACGGCATGATCAGGGGATGACCGGTCGCCTCGAAGTGCCTCCGCGCGTGCTGGTATCTGGAGTCTTCACAGCAGCCAACGTGACCACAGATCATGCACATCCGTAACTCTGGCCAGGTCGCACCCAACGCCACACACTGGTCGCACACCTGCGACGAGGGTTCGACGTCTTTGATCATGTCGCGGTGGCTGCACGGGATCGCAGAAAATTGGCCGGTCCAGACCCGGCGGAGCAACACGTTCAACATTCGGTGACGTAAAGACATATCTCGGTGGAACCCGTTTCCAAGCGATCGTGAACGTAGCCGAGAGCAAGCGCGGCGCCCAAGTGGGCAGGTCCATCGTGGCACAGTGCCGTTAGGGAAAGGCATCCGCATGGCTCTACACCGCTGCTGGGGACGATAGATTCAAGACCAACCCGCAGGAAGGACATCGTGCCGGCTAAACGCATCCAACAAATCGCCAGGGCGAACGCAACCTTTCTGGCCTTCATCGACATGTGGGACCGCTACCGCCACGATCCGGACGTGTCGGATTTCGCCTTCGGCAACCCCCAGGAGGTGGCCGTCGAGGGCTTTGCCTCGGCGCTCATCGATGTGGCCACACCTCTCGACAAGGATCACTATGCCTATAAGGGATCCGAGGACGAGCCACGCCGCTCCGTGGCCAAGCACCTCGCAGCCTGGAGGGGCCAGCCGTTCGAGCCAGAAGACATCGC
>JAPUJM010000027.1 GCA_027296205.1 Actinomycetota bacterium | reverse complement strand
GCTTTGCCCCACCCCGAAATCTCACTGCGGAAGATGTCGGCAAAGATCATGATCAGTAGCCAAATCCACAGGAAGAACATAAAGAACCAAAGCATGGACCAGAACAAGTCAAGAAGCGGCATTGAGCCTCCTAATCGAGCGAGATGTGCTGCTTGCATCGCAAACAACTCGTCGACGGGACATTGGGTCGTCGTCGACGGCGCCTCACTATATCGATTGAAAGCTGACGAGGCGACTGCAACTCAGGCATAGACAACGGCCACCGTTAGCCGGTGGCCGTTGCTCACATGCGGTGCCCTTATCGGACGCCGCGAGATCGAGAGGATCTGGGCGACGAGGTAGTTTCGGCAGAACGGTGCAAATGCTTTAGAGGCGGCACGGCTCCCCTCTCAGAACCGTTCTAGCCGAGGGCTGCTCTGGCCGCGTAATATCCACACATGCCGTGGACACCGGCGCCGGGTGGGGTGGCGGAAGAGCACAGATACACCCCTCCGCCTAGTTGGTAGGGCCGTCTGGCGCCCATCTGCATGATCTTCTTCAACCCGAACCTGCCCCCACCGATGTCACCACCCGTGTAGTTGGGGTTGTAGCTCTGGTACTGAACTGCATTCCGGGTGGACCGTTCCAGGACGATGTCCTTGAAACCCGGGGCAAACCGCTCGATCTGACCCTCGATGACCTCGGTCATGTCCAACTCCGAACCATTGGGCACATGGCAATAACCCCAAGCAGTGTGTTTCCCGTCCGGGGCACGACTGTCGTCGAATTGAGACTGCTGTGCCATCAGCACAAAGGGCCGGTCCGGGTGCTGGCCATTGAAGACAGCCCGTTCGGCGGCTTCCACCTCTTCATAGGAACCACCCACGTGAACTGTTGCCGCCTGACCGCTCAACGGATCGGCCCACGGAATCGGCTCATCCAATGCCCAGTCCACCTTGAAGACACCGGGGCCCGGCTGCCACCTGGGGAGACGTCGGAGACTCGATGGGGAAAGACGGTCCCTGGCCATCCGGTAGGCCGCGGGGGGCATCACGTCGAGTAGGGCGACATCACCAGGCAACTGGCTGACGCTCTCCACCCAGCGTCCTGTCTCTACGGTCCCCCCGAGCTGTTCCAACCGATCGGCCAAAGTCTGGGCGATGCGCTGGGAACCCCCTTTTGCCAAGGGCCAACCGTAGGAGTGACCCATCGCTCCGAGCATCAACCCGACGGCAGACGTCGCCGGGGCGCTGAACGGCGCAATGGAGTGCGCCGCCAGGCCGGCGATCAAGGCTCGGGACTGTTCGGTCTTGAACCGCTTGACCAAAAGCGAGACCGGAAGGCTGCCGATTGCGGCAAAGCGGGCGAAGATGGCCTTGTGTCTGGGGTTGAGCGTCATCGGGCCGAGTACGTCTTCGATCACCTCAGGGATCCCGTCCGTCAAAGGTCCCATCAGCCCTATGTAGCTGGACTCGTCGACCCCCAGTTGACTGGCGGTCTCCTCGACAGAGCGATGGAGGCCCACTGACCTGCCACCGTCGAGCGGGTGACTCAAAGGGATCGGTGGTTGTATCCAGTCGATGTCCAAATCGAGCTCCCTGAAGAACGGTGAGGCAACCCCGCTGGGGTGGATCGCCGAGCAAACATCGTGAATGAACCCGGGAAGTGTCAGCTCTTCGGTCCGAGTTCCGCCACCTATCTCGTCGGCACCTTCTACCAGGAGCACCTTTCGACCGGCACGGGCCATCTCCACGGCAGCGGCCAGACCGTTGGGGCCGGCGCCGACGACCGTCGTGTCGAATCCGCTCATTCAGCACGATTCTGCCCGCTCGGGCGTGGCGACACGGTTAACCCGGTCTGGTAACGGATATGGGAACGCTCAGCTGCCCTTGAAATCCGGTTGGCGTTTCTCCATGAAGGCGCTGATCGCCTCCGTCAGATCGTTCGACATCAGGAACGACGAGTTCCATTGCGCCACATAGTCGAGGGCTTTTTCGACTGTCTGCCCGTCAGCAGCGGCCAGAACCTTCTTGATCCCCTGGGTCACCAGCGGTGAGTTGGCCGCGATGTCGTTCGCCAATTGGAGGGCTGCGCCCAAGACTGCCTGTTGGTCCTCGTACACATCGTTGACCAGACCCCGTTCTTTCGCCCAGGTCGCATCGAAATCCCCACCGGTGTAGGCCATTTCGGCGGTTACCCCGGAACCGACGATGGAAGGAAGCCGTTGCAGCGAACCCACGTCGGCAACCAGACCCATCCTGGTCTCACGCACCGAGAAGACAGCGTCGGCAGCCGCCAGACGGATGTCGCATGCTGTGATCAGGTCGACACCGGCGCCGAGGCAGTAGCCGTGGATCGCGGCGATGACTGGTTTGGGTGATTCGGCGAAGCAGGTGATGGTTCTCTGGAGACGTCGGATGGTCTGGTAGAGCTTCATGTTGGAATCGGCTGAGGACTCGCCGCCGCCGTGGAGCCCGGTGAGCATGTCGAGGTCGATGCCTACGCTGAAGGCCGGACCGCGACCGGCTAGGACGACCACCCTGACGGATTTGTCAGCGGCGAGGTCGGTCATCGCTGCGGGAAGGTCGGCCCACATGTCCTCGGAGAGGGCGTTTCGTTTCTCCGGGCGGCTGAGCCAGAGCGTCGCAACATTGTCGTCGGTCTCTATCTCGAGGTGTTGGTAACCCATGCGGGGAGGTTACGTGGGGTCGCCTTCCATGCGCGGCCGTCATCCGGCCTAGTCGAGCAGAGTTGGCCGATAGAGGTGGTCGTGGGTGTGCATGGCGAAGCGGTCGGTCATTCCGGCCACATAGTCGACAGCCCTGGTGAGCGGTTCGGCGCCCGGCACCGTATAAGAGTCGGGCACCTGCTGCGGGTGCTCCGAGTAGTACCGGACCAAATCCTGAATGACCAGGATCGCTTTCTCTTTCTGGGCCTCGACCTCTCTGCTCAGATAGACACGTTCGAACATGAAGTGCCGGAGCTCGACCATTACCTCCAAATGACGGGGATCCATCTCGACTCGACCCGACTGGTGACTTGTCTCGATCACCGACGTCGCCATGACTCCGATCCACTCCCTCGATGTGGCGCCAAAGGTGGTCAAGGTGGCTGTGGGAAGGTCGTGGTACTCGATCACACCCGCACGGAGGGCGTCGGACACATCGTGGGTGAGGTAGGCGATGCGGTCGGCATACCGGCACAGCCGGCCTTCGGGCGTCTCTGGTGGTGGGTCGATCTTCCAGGTGTGTGCCCGAACTCCGTCGAGAACCTCATATGTGAGGTTCAGCGGTTCGAGCAGCGACAACGTGCGCACACCATGGACCGAGTGCAGCCACTCGCCATCGACGAAGGGGGACAGGGCCTCCTCACCGGTGTGACCAAAAGGCGAGTGCCCGACGTCGTGGGCGAGGCATATCGCTTCGGTCAGGTCTTCGTTGAGCCCGAGACCCCGCGCCATTGCCCGTCCCACTTGGGTGACCTGGATGGTGTGTGTCATCCGGGTGACGAAGTGGTCGCCGTCGGGGTTGAGGAACACCTGTGTCTTGTGCTTGAGACGTCGGAAGGCCTTGCTGTGAACGATTCGATCCCGGTCTCGTTCGTAGGCCGTCCGAAACTCGTCTGGCTCCTCCTCCTCCGCCCGCCCTTTCGTCTCGTCGGCCTTGGTCGCTTTGGGCGCCAGTAGCTCGTGCTCGCGCCGCTCACGGTCGACTCGGGCGCGTCTGAGCATTCCGTCCATCACGTCAGCGTAGGAAGTCCAGCGTTTCGGTTCAGCAGGTGGAGTGTCCGCAGGAGTGACATTTCCCGCATGTCTCGGCGAACTCGAAAGACGGCAGGCCGCACATCGGGCAAACCTCGAGAACGCTCTGTCCTCGCATCGGCGCCATGACATGCTCGTCCTCGCCGAAGGCTGGTGGCGACCCTTCGATTGTCCCGAGGTCCGTACCGGCGAGCCTTCCCTTGTTGAGCACCTGCCAGGACCGGGATCCGTCTCGATAGACGGTGATCCCCTTGCATCCGAGCTCGTGTGCCAGCTCGAGTGAGAAGGCCACATCCTCGATGGTGGCGTCCTTCGGAAGATTGATCGTCTTGGAGACGGCGCTGTCCACGTGGCGTTGAAACGCAGCCTGATGTCGGACGTGCCAATAGGGTGCGATCTCGTGGGCGGTGGGGAAGAGCCGTTGAATCGATTCGGGCACGTCGTCGAGGCCTCTGGTACCTGCTCTTATCGCCACGTCCTCCGCAATGGTCTCGGACCAGGCGCCGGCCTCTCGCATGACCCTCTCGAAGGCTGTGTTGACCTCTGTGAGCACCGTTCCCTCCATGACCTTTCTGTGAAAGCTGAGAGCAAAAAGCGGCTCGATCCCCGAGGAACATCCGGCGAGGATCGATATCGTTCCCGTGGGTGCAATCGTCGTCCTGGTGGCGTTGCGCATTGGCCTGTTCTGCCCATCGCGTCCATATACCGACTTCTCCCAGTTGGAGAAACTGCCACGCTCTCCGGCCAATTCCTCCGATACCGCATCCGCAGTCGCGCTGATGAACTCCATGACCCCCGACGCCAACTCGAGCGCCTCCTCGCTGTCGTACGGAATCTCCATTGACACGAGCATGTCTGCCCAGCCCATGACGCCTAGACCGATCTTTCGATTCCCTTCCTTGTGCATCTCGCGAATCTCAGGGATCGGATAGTTCGACCGCTCGACGGCATTGTCGAGGAAGCGCACAGCGATACTCACCATCTCGCCCATCCGCTCCCAGTCGACAGCCTCGCCTGTCACGAAGTGCCCGAGATTGATTGAGCCGAGAACGCAGGCTTCGAATGGAAGAAGCGGTTGCTCGCCACAAGGGTTGGTCGCCACGATCGGGCCGAGTGCTGGAGTGGGGTTGGTTCTGGGCTCGTTCATTCGGTCGAGAAAGACTATGCCCGGGTCGCCATTGGTCCATGCCGCTTCGGCGATTGCGCCGAGGACTTCCCCGGCGTTCAGTTGTCCCACAGGCTGGTCTGTGCGGGGATTGATGAGGTCATAGGGCTCGCTACGGGCGGCCGCATCCATCCATTCTTCGGTGACTCCAACAGAGATATTGAAGTTGGTGATCCCGTTTTCTGTTTTCGAACGGATGAACTCCTCGATGTCTGGATGGGTCACATCCAGGATGCCCATGTTGGCCCCCCGTCGAAACGATCCTTGCTTGATGTGCTCGGTCGCGGCGTCGTACACCTCGAGAAAAGAAACCGGACCTGACGAGACGCCGCCCGTGGTCTTGACCCGGTCGCCGCGAGGACGCAGCCTGGAGAATGAAAAACCGGTCCCACCCCCAGACTGATGGATCTTGGCGGTCAGTTTGAGCATGTCGAAAATCGAATCGAGCGAGTCGTCGATGGGAAGCACGAAGCAAGCGGCGAGCTGTTGGAGCTCGCGACCGGCATTCATGAGAGTGGGAGAGTTGGGGAGAAAATCGAGCGAGACCATCGAGTCATAGAATTTCTCTTCCCAAAGGCCCGCATCGCCACTCGAGCTCAGTTCCGCGGCCGCGATGTCGGCGGCGACCCGATGGAATAGATCCTCGGCGGTTTCGATCGGGCTGCCTTGCTCGTCCTTCTTCAAGTAGCGCCGCTCGAGGACGGTCTGTGCGTTGGCGGTCAGCTTTGGTGAGTCCATCGATCTTGCACTCCGGTGATCATCCTATGGGGTTCGAGTTCGCTTCAAACAGGCGTGTGCCCGGACGTGTGCCCCAACCACGTATCGCCCACGCAAGCTCTTCAGGCGGCATCGATCGCCTTTGACTTCTTGTAGAAGTCGAGACGGTCGACCGGCATCACCACCGAGGACAGGACATTGGAGAGATGGGCGCTGATTCTCTTTATGTACCGGTAGAACAGGGCTCGGGGCGCTGCCTCGCGACCCGGAAGGTCGGAGTTGACGAACTCGATGACATGGGTGTCATAGTGGTGGGTGTCGTCCTTGATGCTGGGAATCAGCTTGTGGACCCTCTCGGCGTCTTGCTCGGCGAAAGCGTCAAGAGCCGTCTCGATCAGCCCGGCGACCCGGTCACGGTGCTTTGTCAACTCGTCGTGGTCGGATCCTCCCGAGAGATTCACTCCCATCTGAGCCAGATTCCAGATGTTCTTGCAGTAATCGCCGATGCGCTCGATGTCCTTGGCGAGAGACATGTAGGTGAGCATGAGACCCTGGTCGACCTCGGCGCC
>JAPUJM010000026.1 GCA_027296205.1 Actinomycetota bacterium | reverse complement strand
GCCAACTCGGGGCGATTGACCGTGTCCAGCGATCCGATGATCGATGTCAGGGGGCTACGTAGCTCGTGGCTCACTGTCGAGACAAAATCAGACTTCATTCGGGCGACCTCTTCAAGCCGCTTGGTCATTTCCGCCTGGGCCTCATATCTGCCAATCTGACTCAGGACCAGCCCTGCCGGAGCCGCCAGCGAGCCCAACTGGTCCAACTGCTCTTCCGTGAAGTCATGGAGGTAGGGATCGCCCACCACGATGACGCCCACTCTCATCGCTTCTACCTTGAGAGGCGCCACCAGTGCCTGTTTCAGGCCAAGCTCCTGGAGCAAGACATGTGAGTCGGTCTTCACGTCGATCTGTTTGATCAGGATCGGCTTGGCGGCCCGATAGGTCTGGGCCACCACACTCGGTGCGTTTATGTCCACCGATATTTTCTCGGCCTCCAGCGGATATCCGTTGACCCAGATGGGGCTCATCACCTCCAGGCGCGCCAGGTTGATGTCGTGAAGAAGGACGACTCCCACCTGGGCGTCGAGGTATTTGCAGATAGTTCCGATTAGGTGCGGGACGATCTCGGCCAGTGATTCGGCGCGAGCCAGAGTGGCGCTCACCGCATAGAGACGTTCGAAGTCGAGACGCTGATCCTCGAGCTTGCTCTCTTTTCCTGCCGAGACGATGGCTTCTTTCTCGAACTCAAAACCCACCAGGGCCGTCGCAGCAGCGACGACCAAGACAGTCAGCACCGGGGCAAGCACATCTGGTATGGCATCGGCCGGTCCGAGGGTGAACGCGATGTAGGAGATCCCGATACCGATGGTCACGGTGATGATCGCGTGGGCCCACCACGTGAGGAGAAGACCTGATACCGCCGCTATTCCAAAGAGGATGGGCTGTGCCGTGGCAGTCAGCTCCGGGATGGTGGCGATGGCCGTCAAGCCGATGATGAGAGCGAGAAGCCATCCAGTAGAGATCCATGGGGCCGCCCTGGTCGCCATGAGCCCTTCCCACCGGGTTGCGGCCGCCGAAACCGACAGCACCGCCAAACCTGCCATCGGTATGTAGAAGGCCGGCAGTGTGAAGACCTCCCTGCGAACGGCCTGCGCGCCGATGATGATGAGAACGACCCAGGCCACTGCCGACGCGCGACGAAGCAGCGATGCCCGAAACCGGGCCATCGCCTCGTGGATTGTCGATCGGGTGTCTTTGTTGGTCATTGGATCGGCGCTTGCTCCCTGTATTCTCGGCGTTTCTCCCCGTCGGATAGAGGATTGATCCTTGGCTTTGCGATCATTCGTTGACGGCGCAGTGTTCGCCGAGGTGTTTGGCGATGGACCGCCACGTGTTCTTGCCCTTCATGGGTGGGGTCGACGCGGAGCCGATTTCAAGAACAGCCTGACGGGTATATCCGCCCTTGCCCCGGATCTTCCAGGCTTTGGAGCATCGCCTCCTCCCGCCGACGTGATTGGCGCCGAGGGCTATGCGGAACTTGTCTCCCCTATCCTGTCCGAGTTCGATAGGCCTCCGGTTCTGGTCGGCCATTCGTTCGGCGGCAGGATTTCGGTCTGTCTAGCTGCTCGATTTCCCGAAAGGATCGGTCCCGTGATCCTCATCGGGGCGCCAGTAGTGCGGATCGCCCCATCTCGACCGCCGAAGCTCTTCTACCGAATCATCAGATCTCTCAACAACGTCGGCATCGTTTCGGACGAGCGCATGGAGAAACTACGGAAACAGAGCGGCTCGGCCGACTACAGGTCGGCCACCGGCGTCATGCGGGACATCCTGGTGAAGGTGGTGAACGAGAGCTATGAGCCGCAACTCCGCGACATGCAATCGCAGGTTTTGCTCCTGTGGGGGGACTCGGATGGGGAGGTTCCCGTTTCGGTCGCCCGAACCACTGCCGGCATCATCGGCTCAACAGGTGACGAGCCAGAGTTGAGGGTGCTCGAAGACGTGGGGCACCACGTTCCCGTCGAAGCCCCGGAAGAGCTCCGCAAAGCCATAGATTCTGTCCTCGAATGATCTGGATTCTGGCGGCAGTTTGTGGGATTGCTTCGATTCCAGCGGGTCTTCGCTGGCTGCGGATCGCCCAACGCGAACACTATCTCGCGCCCTCAGTCAGTCGATTTGCGTGGAGGTGGTGGACCAGCGGGCCCCTCAACCTCGGGTTGTTGGCCGTGGCCCTGGTCGGTGTCATTGGCTCGGTGTGGAGCGTCTGGTTCGGATTCTTGGTGGCTGCGGCACAGATCGGTCCGATCGGCCTATCGGTCAAAGGCAAGACGAGTCCGCTGGCTTGGACGAGCCGACTGAGCCGGCTGGCGGTCTTTTCGGGACTCGTCATCCTCATTGTCTATTACCTCGGCGGGAGGTCGGGAGCCTCGGTGATGATCGTCGCCGGGCTACTCGGGTTGCCTCTGCTCGTCGACCTCGCTCTTGTGCTGCTCACGCCGTTCGAGGGTCTGCTCGGTTCGAAGTGGATCGACAAGGCCGGTCGCAAACTCGAGGCGGTCAGAGCCGATGTGGTGGCGATCACGGGCTCTTACGGCAAGACGACAACCAAGAATTATGTGGCCCATCTACTCGACGGGACAAGACGAACGGTGGCGAGCCCCGCCTCCTTCAACAACCGAATGGGGCTGGCACGAGCGATCAACGAGAGCCTCACCCCCGGTACGGAGGTGTTCGTCGCCGAGATGGGTACCTACGGTCCCGGTGAGATCGCAGATTTGTGCAGGTGGATTCCGCCGCGGGTGGCGGCGATTGTCGCGATTGGCCCGGTTCATCTCGAGAGGTTTCGAACCGAAGAGCGCATCGTCTCGGCCAAGGCCGAGATCCTTGAGAAGGCGGAGGTTGGTGTGATCTGTGTCGACCACCCTCTGCTCGCCCAACTGGCCAAGGAAAAAGCCAGGTCGATGAGCATTATCGAGGTTTCCACAGACGACGACGGTCGGGTCGGGGTGGTCAACGGTTCCATTCGAGTCGATGGACGGGTCATCGCGTCGGCCCCCAACGACGTGTTCTCGGCGAACCTGGCCGTAGCCATCGGTGTCTGCCTCGCCCTGGGCGTCGACGCTGAAGACTTGGTGGCCCGCATGGCCACATTGCCGGTTGGCGAGCACCGTCAGTCGGTCACGGTTTCCGAATCAGGATTCTCGATCATCGATGACACCTTCAACTCCAATCCGGCGGGTGCAAGACGCGCTCTCGAGCTGCTCCAGAACCTGGGAAAGGGTGGGAGGTTGGCAGTTGTGACGCCGGGGATGGTTGAACTGGGTCCGGTTCAGGACAAGGAAAACAGGGCATTTGCCTCCGCGGCAAGCGAGATGGCTGATGATCTCCTCATCGTGGGGAACACCAACCGTGAGACTTTGATCGAAGGTTCCGCCAACGGTCGGGCGTCCGTTAGCGTCATGAGCTCCCGTGAGGACGCGGTCGAATGGGTCCGGGGAACCCTTGGACCCGGCGATGCCGTTCTCTACGAGAACGATCTTCCCGACCATTACCCGTGAGAGTCAATACGTGCCCCCCAACGGAGAGCACTGAATGAGCAAGCCAGCAGTCGTTTTCGGGGGACCGTCAGATGAGCATGACATCTCGGTCCTGACCGGTCTCCAAGTGGCACGCGCCCTTGGCGATGTGCATGCCATCTACTGGTCGAAATCCGGTGAGTGGTACCTGGTGGAGTCCGATCTCGAAGCGGGGGACTTCGCCGACGGTGTGCCTCGCAAGGCCCGGGAAGTCTCGTTTGTCGTTTCCCCGGGGCAGGGCTTCGTCCTGAGAAGGAAACCACTGGACCTCAGTGCGGTGTTCATCGCCTGCCACGGTGGTCCCGGCGAGGACGGGACACTCCAGGGCCTGTTCGACCTGGCCGGGCTTCGCTATACGGGACCGGGCCGGGCGGCATCGGCTCTGGGAATGGACAAGGTTGCCTTCGGGGCGGCAATGGCCGCGGCGGGTTTGCCGACCCTTCCACGGACGATGGTCTCCACCGGAGAGGAACCGCTCCCCGAATTCGCCGCTCCGTACATCGTCAAGCCTCGATTCGGCGGGTCATCGATCGGCATCGAGGTGGCTGATGACTGGGAAGCGGTCCTAGCCCTGAAGCGATCGTCGAGCTTTCTCGATCAGGGCGCCGTCGTAGAGCCCTTTCTCACCGGGAGCCGGGATCTGCAGGTGGCGGTCCGCACCCATCCCGAGTGGCAGATGTCGGCAGTTGAGGCCCCGGCGCGATCGGACGACGGGATCTACTCCTACCATCAGAAGTACCTGGCCTGGGGGGGCGAGGTCAGCGAAGGCCGCCACCTCCCGGCGTCACTCGAAGTGAGTATCGAGAAGGCGATATCCGAGTTGTCGCGACGTGTCACTGAGGTGGCTGATCTGGCGGGGATTGCCCGAATCGACTACCTCGAGAAAGACGGGGAACTGGTCGTCAACGAGGTCAATACGATCCCGGGCTCGATGGCGGCGTACCTGTGGATCGAGCCACCGCTCAGTCGGCGCCAGCTCTTCGAGGACATGATGGCCGAGGCCGAGAGCGCGCCAACAAGGGTGTTCTCGGTCGCGGGAAGCGATGGCACCGCGTTGCGCAGTGCCGGTACGATCGCCTCCAAGCTGGGCTAGACAGACACAGGTTTGACCTAGAGGTGCACCACCGGGCAGGTGAGTGTGCGCGTGATGCCGTCCACAGCCTGGATTTTGGCCACTACCAGCTTGCCAAGTGAGTCGACGTCCTCGCTGGTCGCCTTGACGATGACGTCGTAGGGACCCGTCACGTCGTCGGCGCTCTCGACGCCAAGGATCTCGCGTACTTCTTCTGCTACGACGGCGGCCTTGCCGACCTCCGTCTGGATCAGGACATAAGCCTGGACCAACTGAGCCTCCTAACGCTCTCTGGGGCGAGCGACACTAGTGGATCAGTAGCCGTCCTGTCCCAGTCGTACCGATGAGACGAAGGTGAGACCGTCGTCTTCAACGGAATCGAACAGGATGCGTTGGCCCTGGCGTAGCATGCGGAAGACAGACCCTTCCAGTGAACCGGGGCGAAGGTACACCTCCGAGCGATCGATATCGCGGACCACGATTCCGGCACCGGTCACGGGGTCGTAGGTCTTGACGACGCCCTGCTCCATCGTCTCAGGCCTTGACTACTTTGCCCGCCCGGATGCATGAAGTGCAGACCCGGGCCTTGCGGGTGTTGGAACCATGTTTGACGCGAATCTTCTGAATGTTGGGCAGCCAGCGGCGGTTATTGCGTTTGTGGGAGAAACTCACGGATTTGCCGTAGCTCGGCTCTTTGCCGCAGATCTCGCACCGATAAGACATGATTGAAACTCCTGGAGTGGTCAGAGAAGCCAGACGGATCAGGTCGATCCGTTGCGACCGAGCCGGAATGATAGCGACCTTCCCTTTCAAGTCCCACCCGACCGTTACCGTGCGCACGTGGCATCGCTGAGCCGTCTTGCCGAGATTGGCACCTCCGAAGTGAAGGGTCTGGCCGGCAAGCGGTCCTCGGCCCTGGCGAAGGCAGGCATCGACAGTGTGGCCGATCTGCTTCATCACGTGCCACGCCGCTACATCGATCGCTCCATGAAATCTCCAATCGCCCAGATCCCGATCGGTTCTGAGGTGACCGTCATTGGGGAGGTGCGTTCGGTGTCCATGCGGCGTCCCCGACGCAATCTGGCGATCATCGAGGCGCGGATCGCCGACGAGAGCGCAACCATTAAGGCGGTTTGGTTCAACCAGACCTTTCGAAAACGTCAACTGACGGAGGGGGCGCAGGTCGCCCTCTCCGGTGTCGTCGAGTCTTTCCGGGGGGCATTGCAGATGAAGAGCCCGGCGGTCGACGTCCTCGACTCGCCCTCGGAGAGTCTCATCACGGGCCGGGTTGTGCCGATCCACGGATCGGTCGGCGAGGTCAGTCCGGGGATCATGCGTCGCGCCATCCACAATGCGCTGCTTCGCTCCCGGCCCATCGAGGACGCCGTTCCCCCGGAGTTCATC
>JAPUJM010000254.1 GCA_027296205.1 Actinomycetota bacterium | reverse complement strand
GTGGCCCACCCCAGTCCTGTCCACCCAACCCGCCGGCACCTTGACGCATAAAGATTCATTATGCGCCAGCAATCCTCAACGGTGAGATGCCAGCAATCCTCAACAGTGAGACGCCAGCGAATGAGCTGAAAACCGGGTTCGACAGCGCGTATCGCGGCCCGGCGTGGCCGTGTAACCCCGTTCCGCTGCCACAACGACGCAGCATGTGGAGTTTCGGCGACGGGACCCGGCCGCCCACCCAGCCCACCAACCGCCGACTACTCTGCTTTCGGTCCCGGGGACTTGATCCCTGGAGCTACGCGAAGAGCGAAGTCCGGTTCGAATCCGGTGCTGTCCCGCAACTGTGAAGCCCCGAAAGGGGACGAGCCAGGTCGCCTGACCTCGGAGCCACGTTGAATGTCTCGGATGAAGACGGCACCGTGCGCTCAGGGAAAGCCACCAACCTCTTCATCCTCCGAATCGGAGGATGCTCTTTATGAAGAGAAACGGCATGAGAAAGACCGCATCGGTTGCGGCGCTGTTGCTTGCTGTGACGGCATGCGCCCCGTCGGCGTCAACAGACACGACGACACAGAGTGGACTGGAGTTTCCCGTCACCGTCGAGGCAGACAACGGATCGGTGACCATCGAAAAGAGACCCGAGGCCATCATCTCCCTGTCGTCGACGGCGACCGAGATGCTCTTTGACGTCGGAGCCGGTCCGCAGGTGATCGCTGTCGACGATCAGTCCAACTATCCGGCCGGGGCGCCGATGACCGATCTTTCCGGGGTCACCCCGAATCTCGAGGCAATCCTCTCGCTCGAGCCCGATCTCGTGGTCATCTTCTTTGATCCCGGCGATCTGATCGCCGGTCTGGAGACGGTAGGGATCCCGGTCCTGAGTTACGGCGCCGCCCTGGCGATCGATGACGTATACCGGCAGATCGATGACCTGGGGATGGCGACCGGGAACGTCGCCGGGGCTGCTGCCTCCAACTCCGCCATCGCAGCCGGTCTCGAGGTTGCCGTCACCGCGTCAGGCGACGATGGCGAAGGGGTGACCTACTACCACGAGATCTCATCAGACTTCTACACGGCGACCTCGTCGACCTTCTTTGGAGAGATCTACGCGTTGTTCGGGATGGTGAACATCGCCGATTCGGCGGACGCGGATGGATCAGCCTTCGGATACCCACAAATCTCGTCGGAGTACATCGTCACTTCGAACCCGGACATCATCTTCCTCGCCAATGTCCTGTATGGCGAGAGCGCCGAGACAGTGGCGGAGAGACCTGGTTGGGACGTCATGACGGCAGTTCAGAGTGGCCACATCGCCGAATTGGACTCCGACGTGGCGTCGAGAGGCGGCCCACGAATCGTTGAATTTGCCGAGTCGATAGCCGACTCCCTCGGGGACTACGCCACCGGTTGAGATCACAGTCCGCTCAGACGCCGGCGAGACCCTCTCGCCCGGGATGGATGCCGTTGACCATCGGGGTGTTGGCAGTGATCGCTGCGACTGCCGCGGGTTTGCTGGTTGGGCCGGCCGACATCGATGTCCGGGGGGTTTTGCTGGCCATCGCCGATGCCATCCCACTTGTCGACATTGATCACGGGCTGACCCAAGTGGAGCACACGGTCCTCTTCGAGATTCGGTTCCCCAGGGTTGTTCTCGGTGGACTGGTCGGGGCGATCCTGGCGGTGGCAGGTGCGGCATACCAGGGCGTGTTTCGCAACCCCCTCGCCGACCCATTCCTGCTGGGTGTGGCCGCGGGAGCCGGGCTGGGGGCGACAGTGGCCTTCGGTGCTACGAGTGACGGCGACTTCCTCGCGCTGTTTGCCTTCGCCGGGGGTCTCGTCGCTGTTGCCATCACCTACAGCCTGGGACGCTCGGTTGGCGGAAGGACGACAATTTCACTGATCCTGGCCGGTGTAGCGGTGGCTGCCTTCGCCACCGCCATTCAGACTTATCTCCTCCAGCGCAACGTGGAGACGCTGCGTGAGGTGTACTCGTGGATTCTCGGCAGGCTGGTCACTGTCGGTTGGAGCGAAGTGGTCTCCTTGTTGCCTTACGCAGTCGTGTCCTCCGCCGTTCTCCTCGGCAGTCGTCGACTGCTCGACGTTCTGGGCATTGGCGATGAGGAGGCCTCGGCCCTGGGGCTGAATGTCGGCAGGGTTCGTTGGGTCGTTGTCGTCGCCGCCACGCTTGCCACCGCCGCGGCCGTCTCGGTCAGCGGCCTGATCGGCTTCGTCGGGATAATCGTGCCGCACACTGTGCGGATCCTCTTCGGGTGGAGTTACCGGGTGATCGTGCCGTTGTCTCTTCTGTTTGGTGCGGCGTTTCTGATGTTTGCCGATGTCGCAGCCCGGACCGTCGTGTCTCCGGCGGAGTTACCGATCGGAGTGGTCACGGCGTTCTTCGGTGCGCCGTTCTTCGTGCTCGTCCTGCGAACAATGAGGGGATTCCGATGATCAGTTGGCATTCCGTGGAGGTGACATATGGCTCGACACGGGTGCTCGGCCCGGTCAGCCTGGAGGTTGAGAGCGGCCAGTGGCTCGGTCTCATCGGTCCCAACGGGGCCGGGAAATCAACCATGTTGAAAGCCGCCCTCGGCCTGGTTGAGCATCGTGGGCAGGTATCGCTCGGCAACGGTGACCGTCAGCCCGGTCTTGACATCGCCTGGATGCCGCAACGTCCGCGTATGCCCGAGGAGATGGGACTGGCCGACTACGTGATGCTGGGACGAACCCCGCACATCGGGTATCTGAGCAGTGAGGGACGGCACGACCTCGACTCTGTCCGGCTGGCCCTGAACAAGCTCGACCTGGCAGATCTGGCCGACCGTCCTCTCGGGACCCTGTCCGGTGGCGAGTCGCAAAGGACCGTCCTTGCCAGGGCGCTTGCCCAGGAAGCCCAGATCCTGTTGCTTGACGAACCGACGGCGAGTCTCGACATCGGTCATGGCATCGAAGTCTTGGAAGTGGTTGACGAATTGCGCCGGACGGAGGGACTCACGGTGATCACCGCCGTTCACGATCTCACGCTGGCCGGAAGGTTCGCCGACCGTCTGGTGCTGCTGGCAGACGGTCTGATCCGGGCGGACGGCTCACCCCACAACGTCCTCACCGAGGAGAGCCTGAGGTCTCACTACGGTTCTGGGATACGGGTCGTCCAAGACGAAGATGGCCCGACCGTCATACCGACGAGGCGATCAAAATGACCGACCAGGATATCCCTCCAACCGAGGCTCCTTCCACCGGCAGCATCAGAGAGCCGTCGCTGGTTTTGATCAACACCGGAGATGGCAAGGGCAAGTCGACGGCCGCGTTCGGAACTGCGATGCGTGCCGTGGCCAGGGGTTGGAAGGTGGTAGTCATCCAGTTTCTCAAGTCGGGAGAGTGGAGTGTCGGCGAGGAGAAGATCGGGCGTCAGATCGGGATCGAGTGGTGGGCTCTCGGTGACGGGTTCACCTGGGATTCTGAAGATATGGACGAGTCCCAGGCGGTAGCTCGGGCAGCCTGGGCCAGTGCGAAGGAGAAAATCGAGTCAGGCCAATACCACCTGGTCGTTCTGGACGAAGTGACCTACCCGATCAACTGGGGCTGGCTCGATGTGGAAGAGGTTGTTTCCTCGATTCAGAACCGGCCGGAGAAGGTCAACGTCATCCTCACCGGCCGTGATGCCCCGGATCGTCTGATAGAGATTGCCGACACGGTCACCGAGATGACCAAGATCAAGCACGCCTTCGACCGTGGTGTGATGGCCAGACGGGGAATCGACTACTAGGAGCCTGCTGACCAGGTTTCTTCGATTTTTTTTTGGAAATCGTTGTTTTGGGATCAAATCTGTCCCACCTGGCTTGTCGAGTGGAGACTATGAGTTGGGGAGAGGGATTCGAGACCGGGGCCGCTGATCGATTGGTCGACGTGTTTGGCGAGGTCGCGGCCGGTTTGGCCAGGGCATGCGATCTGATCGTTGAAGCCGATCGCGGCCAGGAGTTCTTGGCTGATGGCGCTCCCAACATGGCCCAGTGGTTGACGGCCCGGTTTGGTGTCGAAGCTTCGTTTGGCCGTCGTCTGGTGAAGGTGGCGCACCGTCTTCAAGACCTGCCCACGCTGCGAGACCGGTTCGCCTCGGGCGGACTGTCGTTTGACGCGGTGGAGGTCCTCTCCGAGTTCGCTACCTCCGACACGGAGGCATGCCTGGCTGATGACGCCGAGGGTTTGGATCTTGCCGCCCTGCAGAGGATGGCTCGTCGTGCCGACCCCCCGTCTACCGGGGATGCGGTTTCGGCTCATGAGACTCGTTGGTTGTCGACCCAGTGGGATTTGCATCGTGCTCACCTGGACATCGCGGGAAGACTTGCTGGTGCTGAAGCCCAAATCGTGGAGGACCGTCTCCATGCTGCGGCCGGGAACACGCCTCCCAACCCTGAGACCGGCACCCTCGACTCCTGGGATGCGCGGATGGCCGACGGACTGGTCGAGGTCTGCGCCACCAGTGGTGATCTATCGACGCCACCACCCCAGTTGACGGTCCACGTCGACCTCGAAGCACTAGTCGACGACGCATCCAGTGGTGTTGCCGAGATATCCCGGGGTCCGGTGATCGCCAACCAAACCGCTCGACGTCTCGCCTGTGACGCCGTGGTCGAAGCCGCCGTCTATCGGGACAACATCATGGTCGGAGTGAGTCGAAACAGTCGGACGGTCCCCGGCTGGCTGAGACGACTGGTCGAAGCCCGGGATCACCACTGCCGCTGGGTCGGATGTGACCGCACCAGATGGGTGCAGGCCCATCACATCCAACACTGGGCCGACGGAGGCGCCACCGACCTGGACAATCTCATCCTTCTCTGCGGGTTTCACCACCGGTTTCTCCACGAGCATGGCTGGCATATCACCGGGAATCCCCACGATCAGGTTGTTTTCCGTAGACCGGACTGGACCCCTTACCCACCCCCGGCCCGGAAGCGGGATGCCGCCCTCGTCGGCACCCGACCAACCTAGGGGCAGCCGCCCCCGTCCTTGACCACCAGGGCCTAGCCCACTGCCTTCTTGTATTGACGGACCGACAGCGGGGCAAAAACAGCAATGATGACCGCGATCCAGGCGAGTGACTGGAGGATCAACGTCCCCTGGTCGAGACCGAGAAACCCCAGGGCCTCCTCGGGGATCATCAGGGAGCGCACCGTGTTGGCCACGATGGTGATCGGCTGGACCTCGGCGAATGTCTGCAGCCAGTCGGGCATCGACGATGTCGGGACGAAGATCGACGATGCGAATACCAGTGGGAAAATGGGGAGAAAGCCGGCCGCTTGGGCGGCTTCTGGTGTCTTCACGGCAAGGCCAATCGCTGCCATCACCCACGAGAAGGAATAGCCGAACAGCAGCGCCACTCCGAAGCCAAGAGCCATCTTCCAGAACCCCTGCTCGAATCTCCATCCCATGAGATACCCGACAACGAGCATCAGGCTGAAGACGAACGTGTTGCGAACCAGGTCGGCCAGAGTCCTGCCACCCAGCACGGCAGATCTTGCGATAGGAAGCGAGCGGAACCGGTCGATTACCCCGGCTCCGAGGTCTTCGGTGAGCCCGAGGGCAGTGGCGGTCGCCCCAAAGGCTGCCGACTGCACGAGGATCCCGGGCATCAGCCAGTTGATGTACTGGTCTGATCCGGCCGGTGTCCCGGTGGTTATGGCTCCGCCAAAAACGTAGTTGAAGAGCAACAAGAACATCACCGGCTGCACCGTGGAGAACAAGAGCAACTGGGGGATGCGGATGAAGCGAAGCACGTTTCGCTTGGTGATGACCGCTGTGTGCGTCACCGCGCTACGCAACGGAACCCGGGTCCTCGGTTTGACGTCTGTCGTCAATTTTTTCCCTTCCGACGCGATGTCGCAGGCACCGGCTGGTCTTCGTCCTCTGCCTTGTGGCCGGTCAGTGTGAGGAAAACGTCGTTGAGTGTCGGCTTTCTCAAGGCGATGTCCCTCGGCTCTATTGCCGCCGAGTCCAATTCACGGACTACGGTTGTCAAGGTCTTCGATCCGCCCGGAGCTGGAATGGAAAGGGAGGCTCCTTGTGCCGTTGGCTCCTCTCCGGCGATTCGGGTGAGGCACTCGACCGCAAGGGCCCGGTCATCGTCGTGGACATGGATCTCCACCACATCGCCTCCAAGTGTGGCCTTGAGCTCGTCCGACGTTCCCTCCGCGATCAGTTTCCCATGGTCGATGACGCCTATGCGGTTGGCGAGACGGTCGGCCTCCTCCAGGTACTGGGTCGTGAGGAGGAGGGTGGTGCCTCCCTCCACCATCTCCGCGATGAGGTCCCAGAGGTCAATCCGGCTGGCGGGATCGATGCCCGTGGTCGGTTCGTCGAGAAAGAGGACCTCCGGTCTCCCCACCATCGATGCCGCGAGGTCGAGTTTGCGACGCATCCCGCCTGAATAGGTCTTGACCTGACGGTCTGCGTCGTCGGCAAGGCGGATGCGCTCGAGGACATCATCGGCTCGGGATCGGGCCTCCGCCTTGCTCAGGTTGTAGAGACGTCCCACCATCTCGACGTTCT
>JAPUJM010000253.1 GCA_027296205.1 Actinomycetota bacterium | reverse complement strand
CATCGCCTCATCTGAAGGGTACGTGTGTCGTAACCAGCCAGAGATCTGCTGCGGGGACCACCGAATGGCCAGCTTTTCCTCGACCTCGGCACGCAACTTCGAGTTGGTGGCCAGCAAACAGGGTTGGGGACGGCGAGCCCGTTGCCACGCCGCCCGGTCCGCTCGATGTGCCCGATACCCGCTTCGGCCACCGTTACCAGCCACCTCCCGTGACACCGTCGAGGGTGCCCGACCGAGCCGGCTCGCGATCACCCGCAACGAATCCCCTGCAGCCACCCCACGCGAGATCTCTTCACGCTCCACAAGCGTCAAGTGCCGCTCTGCTCGACGCCGTGGTGCCGGAGGTACCCCACCAGCATCCTCAAACAATCGCCGAATCGACGACCCGTTACGACCCAGACGACGAGCAATCGACCGAGTCAGCTCACCCGCCTTCCGTCGCTCCCACACCTCGGCAATCTCCGCCTCTGTAAACCTTCTCGACACGCCACACCTCCCAGCGAGACACCACAACTCTCGCCGAAGGTGTTGCGTTCACGCCTTGAGGCGGCAGCCGTTATGCGCTACCACGGTTCACAGAATCCGTGTCAGCGACCGACTAGGCGTTCGCTACTACAGGCTCGGAGATCCTTCACCCGGTCTTGATCACCCTGGTCCCGCCGGCGAAGGTGTCGTGCCAGCCGGTGTGGGTCGGAGACTGGCTGATCGTGACCGCGATGTAGATCACTGCGCCCAGTTGGGCCAGGCCGCCGATGATGGGGATGATGCTGAGGGCGAGCCAGATGTTGCGCTTGATCGCCATCTCGAGCGACGGGTTCTCGCCGTCGGGTCCCTGCGTCTTGAGCTTCATCAGCATCTTGCCGACCGTCTGACCACGGGTCGATTCCATCAGGGCGAAGTACCCGATAACGATCGCCGCCCAAACGAGCCCCGCGACGAAGCCGCCCGTAGTGAAGCCCCCTCCGAAGGCCGCACCAAAGCCGAAAGACCCGCTGAAGAGGGCGACGACAACGATCGGGACGATGATCACCAAGAAGACCACCCACAGCAACACGCCATCGATCACACGCGCCAGGAACCGCGGTCCCAAATCGGCAGCAACAGGCTCTCCCGAAGCACCTGCTGGCACGTCACTTTGCTCGTCAGGTACCTGATCGGTCACAGCACGCTCCTTTGATGATCCGATTCTCCCGGTTGTGGACGATAGCGAATCGTGCTGGTGGGCCGGGGAAGCCAAGGTGGAGCCGCACAAGTTGACTGACGAGGAGGGGTTGACGTGCGGCCTAGACCATTCAACGCCGCCGTCACGACAGCAAGAGCTGGCCACCTATACCTGGCAATCTGCGCGGGCAGCCTCCAGGTAGCGCATATGTGCCGATATGCCCTACCTGACGGTTGACCTAGGCGACCTCGGTTGCGGTGGGGAATGTACGGTGCGGCATCGCCACAGAAGGAAGCTCGATGCGGGACTCCCAGATCGCTCACGTTCATGTCTTCGTGAGCGATCGACCTGCGGCGGTCGAATGGCTGATGACGGTTTGGGAAGCAGAACCAGTGGCGGAGGACCATGAAATGTCGCTGTTCATCTTCGGTTCGACCCAACTCGTCATCAACGATGTCACAGACGACATTCCCTCGACAGTCGCGTTCACCAGCGCCAACTGCGATCGGGACTACCGCGATGTGGTCGCCAGGGGTGCGGTCAGCGTCGAGGCACCCAAGGACATGCCATGGGGTGTCCGAGCAGCGTTCGTGCAAGGGCCGGGCAAACTCACCTTCGAGATCGAACAACCCTAACGAAATGACCCCAACCGGGTAGCGCATATGTGCCGATATGGGCGGCTAATGACGGTCACGCTGCCGTCCGGCTACCCAATGGTCTTGAACACGTTTACGTTGAACGTCCGGTGAACCTCGCCCTGTGGAGGCGGAATCCCGATCCTTCTCATCACAGGCCCAAGACGCGTCGCGAACCCCGCCCGGTTGTGCTCAGGTGATTCCCAAATGTTTGTCATGTGAATGCCACCGGAGTCGTCCCAGTACACGGCGTGGACAATCCACCCGTCGACCGGTTCTGTCTCCCATCCGACACCTTGTCTGAGCCTCTGATACATGTCTTGGCTGAAACCGTCCCCAGTGAGGGTTGCAATGATCACCGATCTCACATCCTTATCTATCTAGCTGGCACGCCAACACCGGCAGTATGGACGCCTGTCAGTAGGCACCCATATGTGCCGTTATAGCGGACTGGCCGAACCGGGCGTTATGACGCATAGTGGGCGATCTGCTCGTGGCGGAGCGGGTGTCGGGCCACGCGTAGGGATCGGTCATTCTCCGTAAGGGCCTCGAGCCGGTCTGTCGATGACATGACCAGACTCTCTGAGTCGTAGTCGGCCAACTAATCGCGATCGGAGGGACCCGGCTCTATGCAGCGGTGGCTCAAGTCGACCGAAGGCCAAGGCAACGCGTTTGTCATAGACCATCCGAAGTACACGTTTGTCGCAGTGGTAGTGGGTCTGTTTCTGTTCGTAAACCTCCCGAACGCCAGCGACTTCAATTCCTCCGCAACCTCACCCCTCGTGACCGCGCTGGTGATCGCGTTGAGCGCGGCAAGCATTGCATCAGCGTGGTTCTTTCACCGAATCGTTAACCGGCGCCTAGACGAGGTGGCGATCCTGAGCCTGGTGTTCGCGATTACCCCTCTGTTTGCAGCAGTCAGCTTCCTATGGGTCGGGGCGGCGGTCTGGCTCGTCGGTCCAACATTCCTGGCCAGCGTCCTTGCCGCGGGCGTAGTACTGGGGCGAGCCCGCCGAAGCTACGTGGAGAACCTCTGAGCGGCACGCCGACGTCACCCGCACTCCGACGTGCCGCTACGCGCTCTTGGGTGATGTGGGCGTTCGCATCGCCGATCCGGTGATCGGTGCTGCCGGCGTACGGTCGATGTGGGTCACGCTGCGAAGGTCGGGTGACGGGGCTGTGGCCATCCAGGAGCTCGGGAATCGCCAAGTAGTACCGTCGTCGCTATGTCCGACATCGCGCGACAGCTCGACTTCGTCTCCGATCACATGCCGATCATCCGCGGCATCGGCCGGCGATTCGCCGCGGGCCGACCCTTCGATGGCCTCACTGTCGCTGTCCGCATCCACGTCGAGCCCAAGACCGCAGTCCTTGTGCGCATCCTGCGCGACGGCGGCGCTCGTGTTATTGCCCTCGGCAATAAGGGCACCACCAACGACGAACTCGCCGAGCTGCTCCAACGCGAGGACATCGAGGTTCTTGGCGACCGTGCCGACGATGACTCGACCATGCAGGCTCACCTCGCCACACTCGCTGCGGCCACGCCGGATGTCGTCCTCGACAACGGCGCTGAGCTCATCGAGATGCTCGTTGCCGGCGGTGAGCATCCTCGGGGGGCGACCGAGGAGACAACATCCGGCGCCTTCACCCTTCGTGGCCCACTCAAGGGCAAGGTTCCCTTCCCCGTCATCGTGATCAACGACAGCCCCCTCAAAGCGATCGTCGAGAACAAGCACGGCGTCGGCCAATCGGTTATCGAGACGATTCGGCTTGCCACCAATGCTCTACTGCAGCGGCGCAGGATGGTCGTGCTGGGCTACGGCTGGTGCGGGCGCGGCATTGCCCTGTACGGCAAGGCTGCGGGTGCCGATGTCGCGGTCGTCGAACCGGACGCCGTCAAGGCATTAGAGGCCGCCATTGATGGCTTTGCGGTCAGTGAGCTGGAGGATGAGCTGGAGCGAGGCGATGTGTTCGTGACGGCGACCGGGGCTGTCGGGGTCATCACCGTCGACCACATGGCCGGCATGAAGGACAACGCTCTGCTAGCGAACGCTGGGCACTTCGATACCGAAATCGACGTGGTCGGACTTCGTGATGCGGCCGAATCTGTGACAGCACGGGGCGCGGACATTCGCCAGTACGTCCTTCCGAACGGCAGATCGATCGACCTGATCGCTGAGGGGAAGATGGTCAATCTCGCGGTCGGCGGTAGCCGAGGCAACTCGATCGAGATCATGGACCTCGGATTCAGCTTGCAGGCATTGTCGCTGGAGCGGCTCGCGCGGGACCCGGCCTCGCTCAGCCTCGGTGATCAACCGGTTCCGGCGGACATCGACGACGCCGTCGCTCGCGCCATGGTGGCCGAAATGATGAAGTAATCCCCCTACTGGGACAGTCTCGAACGCGCTCGGTGAGCGGCCCACCTCAATGGGTGGTGTCCGAGCACTCACAGAACAGGAGACCCGGCTAGGCGCGCTCAGGTTTGCCGGAGTGGCCATTCTCACCGCACAGATCACCGACCCCCCCCGAGTGATCGTGCGCGCTCACGACCGCTCTGGAACCGGCAATTTTGGGTGGCTCCGACGCCTCCCTAGGCACGTTGGTGCGTTGCTTCCCCGAAACGGCCGATGAACCCGTGCTGGGTTCACATGACCCGGCTGTCGTTCGCGAGCCGTGTTGCCGCCCAGAGGGTGACGGATAAACCACCGACAAGTAACACGGTGCCGATCAGCACCTGAAATCGGAAGCCGGTGTCACCGTTGAGACCAACGCTTTCGATCATCACGCGGACCGTGTCAGTGTTCACTACCAGGACGAGCCCAATCATCCATGCGACAAGGCCGCCCCCGGCTGTCCAAAGCCGACGTGCGGTCAGCGTGCTCACTGTTCCCCCCTGGGACCGTTGCCATACATCCCCTCCTCAACCCGTAGTTGAGGATCTCGATCCGTCCTCGGAACGTATCAGTCGACGGGCGAGAGCGGAAGGATGGATTCCGCTCGCCCCGACGGACTAGTTCCGCCGCACCGAATCGCACTGATGGCGGACGTTGGACCGTCTCTCCCATACCCGCCGACCTCGGCTCGTCGAGCGTCACGTTTGGCGGTTCCCTCCCTGAAGCGCCATCGTCTCCGGCTAGCGCATATGTGCCGATATGGGCGGGCGACGTGGTGGGTCTAGTCATTGTTGCGGTGGCGGTTTTGTACCTCGTATCGGTAGCTGTCAGCGGTTACGGTTGCATTGAGGGGCCTAGGCAGGTTCTTGGTCTGGGCGTTGATGTTTGGCGCTCCTGGGTAGGGGGAAAGTATGCGGAAGGCATCTATTGCGTTGGCGATAAGCGGCGTGCTGCTGCTCGCGGCACCGGCTTGGGCGCAGAGCGAAACGATCGTGATCGAAGTGGCGGGCATCAATCGCGGCGACGAGGGAGACATTATCCGAGTCGCGTCGGTCGAGGTTGACCCGGGGATGGTTGGCTGGCTCTGCACGGCAACGGCACAGACCGGCAACAACGCTTCTGAACATCCTGACAACAACTTCATCCTCACAAGTGGGGGTTCGAGTACCGAGATTCTGGACTGGGAGGCAGTGGCTGGCGAGATCACCCACTCGTCGGGAACCCTCGTGCTTGGCGAGTCGATCACCGTGGACCTGCGATTCGGCCCCCGCGGCATATCTAGTGGAGGAGTACGCATTGTCTTGACGTGCAGCCCTCCGCCGCCACCGGAAACGACCACGACCACCGTGCCGGAAACCACGACGACCACGGTGCCGGAAACGACCACGACCACCGTGCCGGAAACCACGACGACCACCGTGCCGGAAACGACCACGACAGCCCCGCCACAAACTACGACAACTGAGCCTCCACCGGAGGGCGGTGTCAGCGCCGGGGGTGGCGCAACCGCCGTTGCTGGACGAGAGCTCGCCGTTCTGTCCCTGGCGGGTGGCGCCTTGGCGCTGCTGGGCAGCGCTGCACTCGTCGCGCGGCAGAAGCAATCCGACCGGGAATAGCAACACGCGGCGGAGGCTGTACCCGGCATCCGCATTGCCATGCGCGTCTGGCGCATCACTCCCGAACGTCAAGACCCCCGCCCAATGACCAATAATATATGGGCGTCCAGGTAGCGCATATCCGGCAATATGCGCTATTGCAGAAGACCCGAATCTCTAGATCGAGTCCGCAGTTAGCACCACCGAAATGCGACGGTCCGGAGTCCTACCATCGCATCAGGGCGAGGGTTACACATGACAAGGTACGGGTGTCACCTTGACATCCCCTGTAGCTCTCGGGCCGAACGTCGTTGATGTCGTGACGTCTGTGCTCGGAGTGACGGCTCGACCCAGCTGCTCCATAATGGCTTGGCTCCGGCCGAACAGCGCCGGCAGCCGAGGCAAAAGGCACCGTCCCGGCACCTGTCC
>JAPUJM010000252.1 GCA_027296205.1 Actinomycetota bacterium | reverse complement strand
CCATGATCGTCGTCGGGGGCGGATCGAGCTCCAGGTTCGGTAGTGACAAGTTGATGACCGATGTCGCCGGCAAGCCTCTCATCGCCCACACCATCGCCGCCATGCAGGACCACGTTGACGTGTGCGTCCTCGTGTGCAGAGCCGGCCAATATGAAGAACTGGGCTCACTCGATCTGGGGGTAGGGATCGTCGTGGGCGGCGCCACCCGAACCGACTCCGAGATGTCGGGCCTGGCCGCTCTGGATGGCGAGTACGACCTGATCGGGGTTCACGATGGTGCTCGCCCTCTCATCAGCCGCGAGTTGATCGAACGGCTCTTCGACAAAGCCGACGAGGTTGGGGCCGCCGTGCCGGTGCTGGAGCCTGACACTCTCCTCATCGATCGCAAGTCCCTTCGGCCGATTCAGAACGCAACGACGATTCAGACGCCGCAGGTTTTCACGGGCCCGGCGTTGCTGGCCGCCTATGTTCGGGCGGCCCAGACGGCGTTCCAGGGCCACGACACCCTCGAAGTCGTCCACGAGTTCGGCGACCTCACCATTGCTGCCGTGCCCGGGGATCCCCTCAATATCAAGGTGACCCGGCCGGCCGACCTGGAGAAGGTGGCCGAAATCCTTGAAGGACTCTTTCGTAACGAACCTCGGTGACCTGGACTCCGCCGATCTCTTCGATCCGCAGCGGCTTGCCCAAGGTCCAGCTCTGTCTCTCATAGAACGACCGCGCCCGGGTGTTCGTCTCGAGGACCCAGAGCATGGCGCGCTCAAAGCCTGCCGCGCTGAACTCGGACTCGGCCGCGCTCAGGAGCTCAAAGCCATAGCCATTCCCCCAGGCCTCCGGGTGGACATAGATAGCAAAGAGCTCCCCCCAGCTCTCATCAACCGACTCCCCTAGAAAGGCGAACCCGGCAGGATCGCCATCGTTCTCCGCCACCAGGAGAATCGAACCGGACTCGATCCGGTGAGTGAACCACGAAGTTCGCAACTCAACGTCCAGTCCGGCGAGAAAGTTCTCCGGGAAGATGCCCCGATACGTGTGCTGCCATGTGGCGATATGAAGAGAAGCAAGTTCAGCGGCGTCCGACACCCGGGCGGGTCGGATCATCTCACTCCTCTTCTGTGGAGTCGTCGGCATCCGCGGACTTGCCGCGTCCACCCAGCACCCAAAAGGCCAAGACTGACAAGGAGGCGGCACCAAGGGCAAGAGCGAGCCACCCGAATCGCAGCGTGACGGAGCTCAGACCGTCATCTCCCTCAGTTGCCGGCGTCACCCCAGGGACGTCAGGGGTGAGATCGGCTCCGAGCTCGACCAGCGAAACGGGCCGTGACAGGGCATCTCCTGCGCCCACGGCCTCGAAAATCACGATGTAGTTCTTGGGCTCGAGCTCGGTGCGAGTGCCGAATACGCCGCCGCCCCGATCGAGCAACGGCAGAGCCAGCGGCGCATCATCATCGAACGTCAGGTGAGCGACGACTGACTGAGCCGACACACTCACCTCGACTTCGATGTCAACCAGCATCACCGTGTCCTCGAGAGACTCGACCGTGGCAGACGCACTTCCGAACGCCCCTCCGAGTTCGACGGCGACGACAAGGGCCAGATACACCAACTTCATCGATCGATCCACTCCCCCCGCTCCACGAGAAGGCTCTTCAGAAGGTCGGGGCGGTCGGTCACCAGACCGTCGGCGCCGAGGTCGAGCAGTCTCCTCATCTCGTCGACATCGTTGACCGTCCAGACGTGTACCTGGAGTCCAGCCTCATGTGCCGATCGCAACAACTTCTCGTCGATGACTCGCACTCCTCGAATCTGTGTTGGTAGCTGCAAAGCGCTGGCGTCACCACCACCACCGCGGCCGACTCGGGAAGCAAGCACCCATATCCGGGAAAGTGCGGTCCCCGTCGAGGTGGGGACACGCCCGCCGGTTATCTCCCGAAACTCGTTGATCCGATCGTCCGAGAACCCGCCGACGATGAGTCTGTCACCGATCCCCAGGCTGTCTATGAGGTCGGCAAAGGGACGGGCCAGACCGTCGATCTTGAGATCCACCACCAGGGAAACATCGGGAAGGTCGGTGACGACCTGTTCGAGGCTGGGAATCGTGATCCCCTTCCCCCGGAAGGTATAGCCTTCGCGACTTCCGTGTCGATAACCGGCATCGAGGGCTCGGATCTCGTCAAAGGTGTGAGCAGAGACGTCCCCGGAGCCTTCGGTGGTGCGATCCACAGTGTGGTCGTGCACGCAGACCAGTATGCCATCGCCGGTGATGTGCAGATCCGTCTCGATGTGGCGGTATCCCATCTCGACGGCGCCGGAGAAGGACTCCATGGTGTTCTCGGGCCACAGAAGCCGACTCCCTCGGTGGGCAATGGGGACGGGTGTGGGCCACCTCTGTGGATCGAGGGTCATTGCCGCGTCACGGTAACGGCCGGATCGGATTGTTCCTGTCGGCGCTCTCGGATCCGGGCAGGAAAAGGCGACGGGTCATGAAGACCCGTCGCCAATCCCGGTATGCAGGGCTTTTAGCGGGCTACGCGGTCCTTCAGGCCCTTGGCGGCGCTGAAGTGTGCGTAGTCCTTGGCCGGAATATGGATCGGTTGGCTCGTAGCGGGGTTGCGACCCATGCGCGCTGCGCGATGCTTGGTGCTGAAGTTGCCAAAGCCGGTGATATTCACCTTGCCCCCCGCATCCAGCTCGATTGCGATTATCCCCTCTCCGTCCTTGGTTGAGAAAATAACGTCGATGATCTCGACGGCCTTGGCCTTGGAGACATCGGCCTTGCCGGCCAGCTTGTCCGCCATCTCGGACTTGTTCACAGCCCCTCCTTGTGGGTTGATGAGTTCGCGGCGTTGTTTGCTGCGACGATGGCTAGCACGATAGGACAAATACCCAACGGCAATGGGCTTTTCCATGCTTTACGATTCGCGATCTAAAGGAAGACCATGAACATCGATTACCGACTCGACGGCGATGTGGCCGTCATCACACTCAACCGCCCGGATCGATTCAACGCCCTCGACGCCGGATTGGCGGCCGGAACGGTCGATGCTCTCGACAAGGCCGGAGGGGAGGCGCGGGCAGTCGTGCTCACCGGGAAAGGCAAGGCTTTCTGCTCGGGAGCCGACCTTTCCCAACTGATGGGTGACTACGAGACCGGTGGCCCCGACCTGGCCGGCCTGCTCAACGACGTGTTCCACCCGATGGTCAATGCACTGGCGAACTCCAAGGTCCCGACCGTGGCGGCAGTCAACGGTGTGGCCGCCGGCGCCGGGCTGGGCATCGCGCTCGGCTGCGACATGCGGATCATGGCCGAATCAGCATTCCTGACTTCCTCCTTCACCGCGATCGGCCTCGTCCCGGATTCCGGGACCACGTGGTGGCTTCCCCGCCACGTGGGTGTGTCCAAGGCGATCGAGCTGACGATGACCAACAAGCGGGTCAATGCGGAGGAAGCCCGGTCTCTCGGTCTCTGCGTCGAGGTGGTCCCGGATGGAGAGGTCGTCGTCAGGGCAGTCGAGCTAGCCGCCACACTGGCCGCCATGGTTCCGGACTCCCTGGTCACCACCCGACGGCTCATCCGCGACGCGGCCGCGTTGTCCTTCGGAGAGGCCCTGGAAGCGGAGCAGGTGGAACAAGGCCGTCTCGGCAAGACCTCCGAGCATCGTGAAGGTGTTGCGGCGTTCCTGGAGAAGAGAAAGCCCGACTTCCGCAACACCGGGTAACCCGTCTAGGCGCTTTGGCGCTTTCCGCGCGACTCAACGATCACATGCGACGCGCCATGCATCGGGAACGCCGGCTCAGGGTTTGACCAGATAGACCCTGACGGTGATCTTGTTGTCTTCGCCGTGGCCGAAGCCAACCCCGATCTCGTTGTTCAGCCAGGCCAAATCCTCATTGCCGGTCTCGAACGTGATGAGTTCCTTCGGGCTCGCCGACCGATCGGGGTTGACGATGGAGACACCCTTGCCTCGATAGGAGACGGCCTCTCGCTTCTCGCCGATCACGGCATGGATGTCCAGAGCCATATTCCCATCGGAGCGGACAGTGACGTAGTCCACCCCGCTGACCGGGCGCTCACCTTCCCAATGGGGCCCGGTGGCCGATCCCTCGAACGGAAAGTCGATTCTCATTCCGCCGGGTGTCTCACCGATGACATTCATCCTCAGCTCGGCCTCGATGGTGCAGAACTCCTCTAGCGAGGGCATGATTGATCCTCTCTAGTGTCCTGGGGCGTAAGTTCGTGCTGAGATTCTGTGCATGATTTGGGACTCGGGACACTAACCGAAGACGGATCACGGTAGCCGTGACTCGGCGAGCAAGGCCCGGACCTCTTCATCGGTCGTTTGGCCGAAGTCCCGATACCACGCGCCGACCGCTCCGAAATACCTCGGCAAACTGAGAACAACGACACGATCGGCCTGCCTTTCCAGCATCTGAGTGGTGTCGCGGGGAGCGACCGGCACTGCTACCCAGACCTCCGCCGCATCCCTCGCACGTAGCACGGCCACCCCGGCCATTGCCGTCGAGCCGGTCGCCAGACCGTCATCGACAACGACAGCCGTCCGCCCCGCCGGATCAATCGCCTCGGCGACCTGTCGATACGAAGACAGTCGACGCTCCAGCTCCCGACGCTCTGCCGCCTCGACACGGCGAAACGCCTCCTCGTCTATGGCGGCGACAGACAGCATCTCGTCGTTGCGAATGACGACGTCACCTTCCGCCACTGCGCCCATGGCCAACTCGGGCTGGAACGGGACACCGAGTTTCCTCACGACGAGAACATCAAGGTCACACCCAAGGGCCAGAGCGACCTCGTAGCCCACGGGGACGCCCCCTCGAGGCAGGGCGAGGACAAGAGGATCCGGAGGCGCCAGTTCGACTACTGCCTCACCCAAGGCTTCCCCGGCCGTGCGGCGGTCGGCGAAACGCATAGTTCAGCTGTATCGAGCCGCGTAGGTCTGGAGCCAGGGAGTCACGTGATCGAGATACTCGACGGCCTCGCTTATCGGGAGAGTGCGCGCTGCGTAATTCATCAGCATTATCTGTCGGGCCGCATGAAAACCATCGAGCTGACTCTCGTCGGCGATCGGCCAGTCGGCAACTTCCTCGTAGCCATTGCGAAAGGCCTTTCGGAGGTCGTCTCGCTGATCAGAGTCCCTCGAGTGATAGAGGCTGATCGCCACATCCTGAGCCGGGAGGGCAACCATCACGTCTTCGAAGTCGAACGCATGCAACCGACTCCCGGCGACGTGCACATTCCACTCATGAAGGTCGCCGTGAACCACCTGGGCACCGCCATCTGCCCATGACTCCTTGATGACCCTTTCTGCGATCTTCCCCGCCTTCTTGAGAAGACCGCGGCGTGGCGCCTCGAAAAGGTGCCCATAGAGTGGGTCGTTGATGATCACGGGATCCGTTTCGGCGCCGTAGTAGAAGATCCGGTCCCATTTTCGCATCTGACCCACCAACGGCGGCTCCCACGTCTTCCCGTGCTTTGACAACGACGCCGACATCTGACCCCACAATCGGTGCCCGAATACCCCGGCACCTTCTCCCAAAGGGGCGCCGGGGACCCATGTGAAGAGAACGCACGGTCTCTCCTTCCCGAGCTCGGCGTCGAACTCGTCCACGATCAGCCCACCCTCCGCGGTCCGGATCGGGGTCACCACGTCGAGCGACGTCTCCCTGTTGAGACTGTCGATCCAGGCCACCTCGAAATCGATGTTGGATCGGGTATTGGCGTGGGGATTGCCGACCCGAAGAACAAGCTGCTCACCATTCTCGGTGATCACGCGATACATGACGTTGGAGTGCGTGGCCAGATGCTCCACCTCGCGAGCGAGGAACGAATACCTGGTGAGGACGCGATTTGCCAGCGGCAGCAGATGTGAGGCTTCTTTGGCTATCCGTGATGCATCCATGAGAGAAGCGGGCATCGTCGAGCCCGCACCTCAATTCTGGTCGCTCTGCCCGCGGATTAGAGGGATTCCACAGACCCAATTTGCTGCATCGAAGAAACGCTCTGGCTCTGTCGAGGTTCTCGATCAGACGCGAGCGGATTGGTCCAGCTCGGCGGCAGTGGACGAGAGGTCTCGTCTGGCATGCCAGCGATCCCAAAGAACCAGCATCGAAGGCAACACGAGCACT
>JAPUJM010000251.1 GCA_027296205.1 Actinomycetota bacterium | reverse complement strand
TCTTCCTTCGATCCAAAGTGATAGTGGATCTGGGACAACGGAACCCCCGCATCTTCGGCAACCTTTCGGGTCGAAAGCGCCGCATACCCGTCAGCCAGGAGACAGCGCCGGGCCGCGTCGAGAATCTCAGCGCGGGTATCTTTCTCGGTCATATCTCACCTCGACTCAGGTGCTCGGTCGATCGACCGAACAAGAAAGAAACCTAGGAGATGAAACAAAGCCTGTCAACCCCTCACATGGAGGTGGCCGTAGTGCCTGAGGCAGAGGTCAACGTGTCGCATCGGACCCGAGCTTGGTCGCCGCTAGCCGGCCTTGGGAGGCGACCCGGGCCGATACACCCTCAGCCCATCGTCGGTGACGATCTTGCCGACACCCGGCATCGGATAATGACCGGCAACAAAAGTGGTGCCGGTCTCGCGCAACTCCTCGAACACCCGGTCGCGTGTCTTGCCGGCCAAATCTTGGTCGTTGTCGACCGGAAGACTCCAATGCGGATGCTCCACCTGGAACGGATGGTTGCTGACGTCTCCCCCGATCAGGGTCCTCGTGCCGTTTGAGATGATGCTGACCATGAGGTGGCCGGGCGTGTGTCCGAAGGACTCCACGGCTGTGATCCCGGGCAGGATCTCGGTGTCCTTGTCGACGAAGTCGACAAGATCGGCATCGATGAACGGTGAGACGACCTTTCTCGCGGCACGGCCTCCGTCGGAGTCGGCCTCGGACCAAAACGCCCACTCCTTCTCGTGAAAAACGTGTCGGGCGTTGGGAAGAACCGGATGACCATCCCTCATGCTCCCGCCGATGTGGTCGTAATGCATATGCGAGTAGAGGACGGTCTCCACCGATTCACGAGCGATGCCGAGCTCATCCACCGCTCCGGGCATGAGCCCGACAGTCATCCCCGGAGGCATGTCGGGAGTGGGCTCCCCGAGACCGGCGTCGATCATGATCGTCCGATCTCCGTCGGTGATCAGATGACAACCGAAGTTCATCCGCACCTGGCCCTCGTCGTTTCGGGGGTGGAAACGCCAGTCCCGCTCCGTCGTCTCATCGTGATACCCGTCGGGGTCACGCCAGTAGAAACCGTCCTCGATGACAAAAAGTGTGTAGACGCCGCAGTCGAGTTTCCAGGTCATGAGTTGATGTTGGCAGACCGGAAGCGATCAGGCCTCAAGGAGCATCGTCCCACTCCGACCCGAAGTAGGCCCTTGGGTGATGAAGAGAGATCAGAATCCCCTGCACCGTCTCCAGCTCGGCCCATGTCTCGATCATCATGTCGATGATCGCCACCGAGGCTGTCTTCATGTCGGCGCGTGCTCCGGTGAGTTTCTCGACCAACAGCGACCATGTCGGTTGGTGACCGACCAGCATCAGGCGATCCACATCCGGCGCCTTGGAGGCCAGAGTAAGGACGGTGTCGGGGCCGGTGCCATAGAAACCGGGCTCGAGGTCGATCGAGCAGGCCCAGGCTCCGGATTCTGCGGCGAGCTGGGCCGTGGTTCTGGCTCGGATGGCGGTCGAGCTGATCACGAGATCAGGGATGAGCTCGGCCCCGGCCATGACACGTCCCATCAGACGAGCGCTGCGCACACCACGTTGGCTCAACGGGCGGTCATGATCGGCGCCGTAGCTGGCATCCCAGTCAGATTTGGCGTGGCGCATGAGCATCAGTGTTCGCATCAGCCCTGTCCCTTCTCCTTCTCGATATGACTACCGGCGCAGACAGATGGTCACTCGGTCATCCGGTCATCGTATTCCTCACAATCGGCGACGATTATTGGGCCAGTCGGGCCGCGGTAGTGAACAGTCTGGGGTCGGGGAAGTCCTCGCAGTAGTTGTACAGGTAGGCGACCTTGACGAGTCCGCTCGTGTCAACGACAAACTCGGCCGATTGCATCCAGGGATCATCCACCAGGTGACGACCTTCCGCACGACGATCAGCCTGGAAGGACCTGCCGATGTCCTCACTCAGGGTGCAGAACTCGTCGGGGGCGTCGTACAGCACTTGCTCTTCTGACCAATGCGAGAGGCCAAAGGCCTTGTGGGTCGTGTATTCGGGGTCGGCCAGGATTGGGGCAGGAAGCCCATACTTCGCTTTGTAGGCGATGACCCTCTCGATATCGCCGGGTACGACCGCCACCACGTTGAGACCGGAGGCGAGATAGTCCTCGTACTCACCGCTCAGTCGCCCGATCCGATCGACGCCGCACCCACATCCGAGATGTCGCCAAAGCATCACCAGCGCCGGGGCGTCTGCCCACTGCTCACTCAACTGCGTCCGGGATCCATCCTCAGCGATGAGATCCAGGTCGGGTGCTCGATCGCCGCGTCTGACCGGCTCGCCCACGTGGGTCGGACCCGCCGTCCAATGCTCCATGAACCGGCGCTCGGCGGACATGGTCAGGGCCATGATGTCTCTGTCACTCATCGGTCTCCCTTCGAACAGTGGAACATAGACGGGTGATTGCCAACTTGGGTGAGACCGAAGCTACCTTCATGGACAATGCCCAACCGTCTCGCTGACGCCGCCTCCCCGTATCTCCTCCAACACCAGGACAACCCGGTGGACTGGTACGAATGGAGCGAGGAAGCCTTCGAGGAGGCGCGCCGGAGGGATGTCCCGATTCTTCTCAGCGTCGGGTACGCAGCATGTCATTGGTGTCATGTCATGGCCCACGAGTCCTTCGAAGACCTGGAAACCGCTGAAGAGATGAACCGACTGTTTGTCAACATCAAAGTGGACCGGGAGGAGCGCCCCGACGTCGACACCATTTACATGGAAGCAGTTCAGGCAATGACTGGTCAGGGTGGCTGGCCGATGACAGTTTGGATCGACCACGATGGCCGACCGTTCTACGCAGGCACCTACTTCCCCAACACACCAAGACACGGAATGGCCAGTTTTCGTGAAGTCCTGGCAGGAGTCTCCTCCTCCTGGGAGACACGCCGCGACGTCGTAGGTGAGCAGGCAGAGAAGCTTGTGGATGCGATCACTCGGGAGGTCCCGTCTGCGGACTTACCCGGGCAAGAAGGGCTAGGCCTCGCCTACGAGCAGATCGCCGCCACCTTCGATGGATATCACGGCGGTTTCGGTGGCGCGCCCAAGTTCCCTCAACAACCGGTCCTCGAGTTTCTCCTCAGAGTCAAGGATGAGGAGTGGGC
>JAPUJM010000250.1 GCA_027296205.1 Actinomycetota bacterium | reverse complement strand
AACAAGCTCCGCTCCGCAGGCCAGCATCACTGAAGCCCAGTCGCCTTCCGGATCGTGGTGGGCGAGCGAACCGACAACTGTGCCCAGGTTGCGCACGATGGGGTCGGCGATCCAGGGCGCAGCACTGGCGACAGTGTGGTTCGCTTGTGCGGTGTCTGACTTCACGATGTCGTTGTGACGGACCAGTGATCCGATGCTGAGAGTCCCATTGCTTCTATTCAGGCCGTCGAGACCCGGGATTCTGTTGATGTCGAGGAGAGTGGATGGCTCGGCGAAACGCAGTTTCATCATCGGAATGAGGCTTTGGCCTCCAGCGAGGATTTTCACCTCGTCACCGCGTTCTGCCAGAACCGCCAGGGCTTCTTCGAGGGACTCCGGCGCCAAATAGTCGAACTTGCTGGTGTACAAGGCTGCTCCTCTGCGGTGGTTGATCCCGACCCTACACGGTCGATCTCAAACCCTACACGGCCGATCTCAGCTAGGTCCGAAGGTTCAGATCTGCTTGATCAAATAGGTGGCATTTCGGCACCTGACCTAGTTGACGCCGACGCTCGATTCGAGAAGACGAACTACGCCCCGGAGGTCGTTGACGCTGGCAGCCGGCAAGAGGTGATCAACATATGGGAGGACGGCTTGCATCCCCCTGGTGGCCGGTCGATAGTCGGATCGAGCGGCAAGCGGGTTGAGCCACAGGACACTGTGCACTGATCTGGAAAGACCCGCCATCTCCACCGACAGGAGCGCGGCGTCGCCGCAGTCCCACCCATCTGAGAGCACCATCACGACAGGACCACCACGCGCCATGCGCCGACTCCACACCTTGTTCCAGTCCCCGATGGCCTCGCCGATCTTTGTCCCACCCGACCAGTCGCTCACGGTGGATGACATTCGCGCCAACGCATCGACGGCGTTACGCCGCTTGAGATCCTCCGTTATGCGTGTGAGGTGTGTGGAGAACGTGAAAGCCTCGACGTGTCGCAGCCTTTGACGGGCGGCGTGGGCGAAGACCAGGAACATCTCGGCATATCTGTCCATAGAGCCCGAAATGTCGGCGATGATGATGAGTGGGCGCTGTCGAAGGGTTCGCCGCCGCATCCGGATTGTCATCAGGTCGCCCTCGGGCCCGACGGCATTGTGCAATGTTCGACGCATATCCGGGCGATTACCTCGTTTTTCCCTTGCCCATCTTCTGGTGCGGACGTCGGACGGCTGCCAGAGCATCGACAGCACGAGTCTTCTGGCCTCCGCCAACTCCTCCTCGTCGAGGTCGGCAAAGTCCCTCGAGGCGATGCTCTCCACGGCTGATGCCCCCGCCTCTGAATCGGTCTCGTCGAGCGTGGCCTCGTTCAGTGATTGGAACAAAGGCTTAGATGGAGATGTGGTCGCTGTCAGGCTGGAGTGCTGTTCGGCGGTCGCTGCGAAAGGATGGAACCCTCCAAAGAAGCGATGGAACTCCTCGTCGTACGTCACACGATGGGCGGGATCGGTTATCGCCATGCACCGAAGGGCCGCATAGACCTGGTCGCGGCTGGCGAGGTCGACGAGAGCCAGAGAACGAGCCATATCTGACACCTGGTCCGGCGTGATCGTCATACCGCGGTGACGAAGGGCGGCGGCGAACGTCGTCAGATCGCGGACCGGACCCGCGGTCATCCGACCAGGGCTTCGAGACCGTTGGCCCGCACGGTATCGATGTCGTCTTTGTACTTGAGGACAACTCCGAGAGTGCGGTCGACGAGTTTGGGTGTGAGCTCGCCTTCGCGGAGAAGCCTGAGTGACTCGGCCCAATCGAGGGTCTCGGAGACGCCGGGGGGCTTGAAGAGGTCCATTTGGCGAAGGCGCTCCATTGCCAGGGAGAGGTTGTGGGCGAGATCAGCCTCCACACCCGGAACCTTCCTCATCACGATGGACGCCTCCAGATCCGGGGAGGGATAGTCGATCCAGTGGTAGATGCAGCGGCGCTTGAGGGCATCGTGAATCTCTCTGGTCCGGTTGGAGGTGAGAACGACGATTGGCGGGACTTCTGCCTCGATCGTGCCGATCTCCGGAATCGTCACCTGGAAGTCGGAAAGCAATTCGAGAAGGAATGCTTCGAACTCCTCGTCGGCCCGGTCGAGCTCGTCGATGAGAAGCACCGGCCGATGACCGTCGCCGGAGGTCTCGACGGCCTTGAGCAGCGGGCGTGCGATCAGGAACTCCCTGCTCATGATGTCCCGTGCTCGGGCAGACGATCCTTCGCCACGGGCCTCCAGCAGGCGAATCTCCATCATCTGGCGGGCGTAGTCCCACTCGTAGAGGGCCTGGCCGACGTCGAGTCCCTCGTAGCACTGCAGCCGGATCAAGTCTTCGCCCGCCATGGAGGCCAGTACCTTGGCCACC
Organism: Actinomycetota bacterium; assembly: GCA_027296205.1. GTDB lineage: Bacteria > Actinomycetota > Acidimicrobiia > Spongiisociales > ZC4RG35 > SZUA-217. Next base: position 350 of record JAPUJM010000250.1, on the reverse strand, counting down.
TCGGTCTTGCCAACCCCGGCTTCGCCCTCGAGGAAGAGGGGGCGTCCCAGTTGCAGGGCGAGGTGAATGGCGACCGTGAGGTCGTCGGCGGCGAAGTAGTTGAGCTCGTCGAGGCTGGTAGCCAGACCCTCGATGGTGGAAGGGATCATATGGACAGCCTAAGTGGTTCGCGGTGCTGCCCGAGCTTCGGCAGCGATGCGAGCCTCCCAGATTTGACCCCGGTGCTCCGCCTCGTGCTGCGATAAATGCTCCACTACCCACTCCGGAGTGACCATTTGATCGTCGCTGGGACGCAGCGTCGTAAAGTCGGTCAACGACATCCCTCCCAGCACGTCGAGAAACGCCTCCCG
>JAPUJM010000025.1 GCA_027296205.1 Actinomycetota bacterium | reverse complement strand
TTCAGCATCACAGGTCCGGCACTTCGGGCGGCAGGGGTCGATTGGGATCTCCGCAAGGTATTTCCCTACTCCGGCATCGAGAACTACGAGTTCGATGTGCCGATAGGCGAGAACGGTGACGTCTACGACCGGTATCGGGTGCGAATTGACGAGATGTGGGAGTCACTGAAGATCATTGAACAGGTCATGGATGGCATGCCAAAGGGTGATTTCCGGGTTGGAGATCGAAAGATCACGCCACCACCGCGAGCCCGGATAGATGAGTCGATGGAGGCGCTGATCCACCACTTCAAACTCTTCACGGAGGGCTTCAAGGTTCCACCTGGAGAGACTTATGTCGCGGTGGAGTCACCCCGCGGCGAGTTGGGCTGTTACCTGGTCTCCGATGGGGAGGCCATTCCCTACCGCATGCACACCAGAGGACCCTCCTTCTACAACCTCCAATCGCTACCGATCGCCATGGCCGACAGTCTCATGGCGGACACCGTCGCCACCATCGCCTCGATCGATCCGGTCATGGGGGACGTCGACCGATGAGTCGCTGGTCCGAAGGCACCCAGGAGCGGGCCCGCCAGATCATCGCCCGATACCCGGAGAAACGGTCGGCTGTCATGCCTCTGCTGTACTTGGCGATGTCCGAAGAGGGTTATCTGACGGGTGACGGGATGGAGGAAGTGGGCCGATGGTGTGAAATCACGCCGGCTCAGGTTCTGTCGGTGGCCAGCTTCTACACGATGTACAAACGAGAGCGAACCGGGCAGTATCTGGTTTCCTGCTGCACGTCGATCACGTGCATGCTGCTCGGTGGTGACGATGTTCTTCATGCCGTCGAGGACGAGTCCGGTGTTCCCCACGGGGAAACCGACGATGACGGCCTTCTCTCGGTCGAGCACGTCGAATGCATCGGCGCCTGCGGAGGCGCCCCCGCCGTCCAGGTCAATTACGAACTGATCGAGGGGGTGTCACCGGAGAAGGCCCGGCAGTTGATTCGGTGGCTCGAGTCGGCACGCCCCGAGGTGGTGAACTCCGACGAGATGCAAGCGCTGTTCGGCGCCAGACGCAGCTTCGATTGGGCCATCAGCGAGGTAAATGGCGCCACCGGACCGTACCCGGCCTTCCAGCCCCTGGGCACCGTTGGCAGCGAGGTAGCGGATTGACCACACCGCTTCTGGTTACAAGGCGGATGGTCGACCATCCGAGCGACTCGCACACCATTGCCAGGTACGAGTCCACAGGGGGCTATGCACAGGGGAGGCGGGCCCTGGGGCTGACTCGCGACGAGCTTGTCGAAGAGATCAAGACGTCCGGCTTGCTCGGCCGCGGGGGTGCGGCATTCCCCGCCGGCCTCAAGTGGAGCCTCCTGGCCCCGGCACGACCTGCCTATCTGGTAGTCAACGCCGATGAGTCGGAGCCCGGGACGTTCAAGGACCGCCAGCTTCTAGAGCGTGATCCCCACCAGATGATCGAGGGGATCATCATCACCTCGATCGCCAACGAGGTTCACACCGCCTTTGTCTACATAAGGGGCGAGTACCCCAAGTCGGCGCGCCGGGTCCAAGCTGCACTCGACGAGGCGTATGCGAAGGGCTATCTCGGCAGCGGAATCTTCGGCTCCGACTACGACCTGGAGGCAATCGTTCATCTCGGCGGTGGGGCATACATCTGCGGCGAGGAGACAGCCCTGATCAACTCTCTCGAAGGCAAACGAGGTGAGCCCAGGCTGAAGCCCCCCTACTTCCCGGCGGCAAAGGGCCTCTACATGATGCCCACGATCGTCAACAACGTCGAGACCCTGTCGAACCTACCCCACATACTGGCGATGGGAGCGGGCGAGTTCGCGGGGCTCACCGGCAGCGCCGACACCGGGACCTTCATGATGTCGCTGTCGGGGCACGTCAGCCGTCCCGGGAACTACGAACTGGCGCACGGGATCACCTGGCGCGAGTTGATCTATGACATCGGGGGCGGTATCCCCGACGCCAAGAAGCTGAAGGCATGGATTCCCGGCGGGGCATCGGCCCCCTGGTTCGTTCCGGAGGAGCACCTGGACCTCGAGATCACCAAGGACGCCACGGCTGCCGCCGGGTCGATGTTGGGCTCTGGAGCAGTCATCGTGATGGATGAGGACACCTGCATGGTCAGGGCAGCCGAACGGGTGATCCGGTTCTTCGCACACGAATCATGTGGTCAGTGCACTCCCTGTCGGGAGGGGACGACGTGGTTGGAGATGATCCTTCGCCGCATCGAGGAGGGTCAGGGTCGAGCGGTTGACCTCGATCTTCTCGTTGACGTGTCAGACGGCATCAGCATCGGTCTCGCCTGGCCGCCCAAGATGACGACGATTTGCCCGCTTGGCCCATCGGCAGTCTCTCCGATCATTGCCCTCAGGGACTACTTCCGTGACGAGGTCGACTCTCATGTGAGCAACGGAGGATGTCCGTTCGCAGTGAAATCTGGGGGGGCGATCCCCCAGACCCCCCGCTCGCTCGACGGGCAGAATTCCTCCGTCGAGGGGCGATCATCTGACCCGATCGCATCCGATCTGAATCGCGCTGCAGGAGAGCAAGAGTGACCACTGAGCTCACCTTGGTCACCGTCACCATCAACGGTGTGGAGACCCGAGTCCCCGAGGGTGAGCTTCTGATCAAGGCAGCTCAGGACGAGGGCACCTACATCCCCCGGTTCTGCTGGCACGAGCGGATGAGCCCTGTCGGGATGTGCCGTATGTGTCTGGTTGAGATCGAGACCCCCCGAGGACCGATGATGGTGACGGCATGCACCAGCTCGGTAGCGGACGGAATGGTTGTCGACACGGAGAGCGAAGATGTCAAGAAGGCTCAGGAGGCGATCCTCGAGTTCCTTCTCGCCAATCATCCCCTGGACTGTCCGGTGTGCGACAAGGGCGGCGAGTGCCCGCTGCAAGATCAGGCTCTCGCCTACGGACCGGGTGAGAGCCGCTTTGTCGAGATCAAGCGCTCATTCGAGAAGCCAATCCCGATCTCCGAGCTCGTTCTGCTCGACCGGGAGCGTTGCATCCTTTGCGCCCAGTGCACCCGCTTCTCCGACGAGATCTCCGGCGATCCGCTGATTGAGTTCCAGCACCGGGGCAACATGACCGAGGTCAACACCTTCCCGGACCTGCCGTTCTCCTCCTACTTCTCGGGCAACACCGTTCAGATCTGCCCGGTCGGCGCCCTGACCGCCACGCCATATCGTTTCAGGGCGCGACCGTGGGACCTTCAGAAGGTGGAGAGCTCGTCCCTCCAGGACACCGCACACCCCCGGATTGAGATCCACGCCAGCCAGAACGAGGTTCTTCGCTACATAGGTGTCGACAACGATGCCACCAATCACGGTTGGCTCTCCGACAAGGCCCGATTCGGCTTCGAGTACCTGCGATCCGATCAGCGCTTGACCTCACCACTGGTTCGCAAGGGTGGCGAGCTCGTCGAAGTCAGCTGGACGGAGGCCATCGACACCGCCGCCAACCGTCTCGATCTCATCAAGGGCGAAGACGGGGGCGCAGCGCTGGCCGTCATCGGTGGGGCGCAGGGGACAAACGAAGATGCATACTCCATCTCCAAGTTTGCCCGGGTCGCCCTGGGATCGAACAATGTCGACGCCCGACTGGACGATGCCCTGGCGTCTCACTTCCTTTCTGCGTCGGTAGCTCGCGCCACAATCGCCGACATCGACGACGCCGACACCGTCGTCTTGTGGGCACCCGATCTCAAGGAAGAGCACCCAACTCTGTATCTGCGCGTTCGACGTGCAGCACAGGAGTTGGGAGCCACTCTGGTGGTCATCCATCCGAGGGCGACAGGGCTCGACGACCGGGCCAGCCACAAGCTCACCTACCGACCCGGGGGTGGGTACGAGCTACTCGACGAGTTGGCGAATGGCGATCATCCCGAGGTCAGCCAGGCGTTTGCCGCCGAGAAGGTGGTGGCGTTGGTCGGTATTGCAAGTCATGCCGACGGGCCGCAGCTAGCCGAGTCGGTCGCTGCCCTGGTTCGGCAGAAGGCTGGCCACGCCAAGCTGATGCCACTGAACAGTCGGGCCAACACCTACGGCGCTCTTGACATGGGCCTCGCCCCCGATCTGTTGCCGGGAAGGGTCGGTCTCGACACGATCGGATGCGCCAACCTGGCAGCATCCTGGGGCGACATTCCTGCCGTCATAGGCAGAGACACACGTCAGATTCTCCAGGGACTCGACTCCGGAGAAGTCAGAGGCCTGGTGCTCGTCGGCGCCGATCCGATCAACGACTTGCCTGAGCCGTCCATAGCGGTCGATGCTCTCGACGCCGCCGAGTACGTCATCGCCATCGATCTGTTTCTGAACGATTCGAACCGGAACGCAGACGTCATCCTGCCGGCATCGGGGTTCTCGGAGAAAGAGGGAACTGTCACCAACGTCGAAGGACGGGTGCAGAAGGTCAACCAGATTCGGCCTGCTCCGGGACAAGCGCGCACTGATTGGGCGATTCTGGACGACATCGCGACCCGGATGGGGTTCTCGCTTGGTCTCGCTTCTGCGGAAGGGATCACAAAAGAGATAGCCATGGTTTCTCCGGCCTATGAGGATCTGACGTGGGACTCTCTCGAATGGGATCACCGTGATGGCATTGTTGTCCCCATTCATGGTGCTCAGGCGATAAACCACATACCGGTGGCCCTTCAGGGGTCCAAGGCTCCGACGGCACAGTTGACTCTGCACGTCGCCCGGGTCATGTATGACAACGGAGTTCGACTGCAGCACTCTCCGTCGTTACACAAACTCGGTCCGGGCGCTGTTGCTCATCTCAACCCGGGTGACGCACCGAGCATCGGCGCCCGGGACGGACACACCGTCAAGGTGGTGACGACTCGCGGGGAAGGCGAATTCACCTGTGTCCTCGACGAGGGCACTCCGACCGGAGTTGTCTACGTCCCGTTCAACCAGCAAGGTGCGTCATCCCTAGGGTCGGATCCGGTGGTCAGGGTGACGACCTCATGAGTTGGCCTGAGTTTGGGATCATTGCTTTCAGGGTGGTGGTGACCTTTGTCCTTCTGCTTGTCGTCACGGTGATCAACGTTTGGGCGGAGAGGAAGATCCTTGCTGATATGCAGAGTCGCATCGGTCCCAGCCGCGCCGGACCATGGGGGATCCTCCAGACGGTGGCAGACGGTCTCAAGCTGTTCTTCAAGGAGTCGGTGATTCCGCGAAAGGTCGAGCTGGGTATGTATCTGCTGGCTCCGTTCCTTGCGATCATCCCCGCTTTCTTGATCTTCATGATGGTGCCGTGGGGCAAGCCCTTCATGATCGGCGACCACGAGGTAGCGCTTCAAGGAGCCGACCTCAACATCGGATTGCTGTTCATCCTGGCGATGTCGTCGATGGCCGTCTACGGGGTGGTTCTTGCAGGATGGTCTTCGGGCTCGAAATACCCCTTGCTTGGTGCCGTGCGTGCCACAGCTCAGGCCATCTCCTATGAGGCGGCAATGGGTCTTGCCATGGTTGCCGTTGTGGTCTTCACTGCCACCCAAGGCGAGGGAGGCACACTGTCGATGGCCGAGATTGTGGAGCGCCAGACCGGAACCTGGGGAGACATCTCGCCCGTTCTGTCATTCGTTCCCCGCTGGAATCTCTTTCCTCAGTTCGCGGCGTTTGCGATCTTCCTGGTGGCCATAGTCGCCGAAACCAACCGGGCGCCGTTCGATCTCGTCGAGGCAGAGCAAGAGCTCGTGGGTGGGTTCCACACCGAATATTCCGGTATGCGCTTCGCCATGTTTTTTCTGGCCGAGTACGTCAATATCTTCTCGATGTCGGCCATTGCTGCCACGTTGTTCCTCGGTGGGTGGGCCGGTCCGACATTCGAGGGATCCCTCCCGGGGCTCATTTCCGGCTCTCTTCCCACGATTTACTTCCTCATCAAGACATATGCGATTGTCTTTATCTTCTTCTGGCTCCGGGCCACGTTGCCACGGCTGCGATATGACCAGCTCATGACCCTGGGCTGGAAGCGTTTGATTCCGGCAGCACTCACCTGGCTGGTCATCTCCACCGTCGCCATCGGTTTTCGTCAATTCGGCGCCCCCTGGAGTTAGCGATGGGTGTGATCAGAGAATTCATCAAAGGGCTCAGAGTCACCGGCGGGACGATGCTCCGCACCATCACCGGCGAGGAACTGGTGACAACGGAGTACCCCAAAGAGATGCGTCAGAAGCCGCCGCGCTTCCACGGGCGTCATGTGCTCAACCGGTACCCCGACGGCATGGAGAAGTGCATCGGATGTGAGCTCTGTGCCGGAGTGTGCCCGGCCAAGTGCATCTTCGTGCGTGGGATGGACAACGATCCCGAGAACCCGACGTCACCCGGTGAGCGGTTCGGTTTCGTCTATGAGATCAACATGCTCCGCTGCATCTTCTGCGCGCTCTGCGTGGAGGCTTGTCCGACCGAGGCCATCACGATGACTCATCTCTTCGAGATGTCGACCACAAACCGCGAGGACGCGATCTACACCAGAGAGACCCTTCTCATGGACGAAAAAGGGGGAGTGCCTCATATGTTCCCCGATGACGAGCTGGCCGACATGGATGAGCTTGCAGTCGCCGATGGTTGGGTCAAGGCCACCGCCCCCTCCGGCATGACCTCCTACCAGGGTGTGAAGATGTGGCAGGGGACTCCTGGCCCGGGGGACTGGGACCCGGAGCCCGGCCAGAGCGAGCTCGACGCACGGTCACCCACCGAGGACGACGATGGCTGAGACGATCCTTTTCGTCCTCATGGCGATGGGCGCCCTTGTCGGAGCGGTAACCATCGTGGCTGCTCGCAACCCGGTCTATTCGGCGATGGGACTCCTGGGGACTCTTTTCTCGGTGGCTGTTCTCTATGTGCTGCAACTGGCTCATCTGGTAGCCGCCGTCCAGGTGATCGTCTACGCCGGAGCAGTCCTGACCCTCTTCCTCTTTGTGATCATGCTGATCGGTGTCGACAAGTCCGAGGACTGGGACGAGAAGCTGCCCTATCAACGGGCCTTCGTCGGTGGGCTTGGGGGTCTGATCGTTCTCTTTGCCGGGGCCTTGACGGTCTTCGGCAATTTCGATTGGGTTCCGGCAGCGACGAATACGATCCCGGAAGCGACCAACGGAACCATTCAGGCGATCGCTGAGCTGCTGTTCACCGACTGGGTGCTGGCGTTCGAGGCGACGGCGTTGCTTTTGACCATTGCCGCGGCGGGGGCGATCGGCCTGGCTCACCACCGCACGGGGCAGACATGATTGTCGCCGCCGGTTGGTACATGGCCTTGGCGGCAGCACTATTCGTCATCGGTGCCCTTGGTCTGTTGTTACGGCGCAACGCCCTCGTGATGTTCATGTGCATCGAGCTCATGCTCAATGCCGTGAATCTGACCCTGATCTCGGCTGGTCGGGCACTAAATGATCTCAATGGCCAGGTCGCGGTGTTCGTTGTCTTGGTGGTCGCGGCTGCAGAGGTCGTTGTCGGATTGGCGATCATCGTGGCCGTATTCCGGAGAAGGGCGACCGCTTCTGTCGACGAGCTCTCCGAGTTGAGGGGCTAGGTGTGATCGAGGTCATCTGGCTCATCATTGCGCTGCCTCTCCTGGGCGCGGTGTTCCTTCACTTCTTTGGTCGTTACATCAAAGAGCCCTGGAGTGGCTGGCTGGCGTCGGGGGCGATCGCCTCCTCGTTCGTAGTTGCACTCGTCGCCGCGATTCCGTTCTTCCAGGGAGGTGAGCACGGATCCACCGTGCTGGTCTGGGAGTGGATGCCGGCGATCGGAGCCAACCTCGAGATGCTCTGGGATCCCCTGGCGGCCTTCATGGCGATGGTCGTCACTGGAGTCGGTGCCCTGATTCACGTGTTCGCCATCGGCTACATGCACGGCGACGAGCGGTTCTCCCGCTTCTTCGCCTACCTCAATCTGTTTGCAGCTTCGATGCTGACCCTCGTCCTCGCCGGTAACTACGCCATGCTCTTTCTCGGGTGGGAGTTGGTGGGTCTTTGCTCCTATCTGCTCATCGGCTTCTGGTTCGTGAGACCTTCGGCTGCATCTGCGGCCAAGAAGGCCTTCATCGTCAACCGGATTGGTGACTTCGGTTTTCTCATCGCTCTGATGTTGATCTTTGCCGCTTTCGGCACACTCTCCTACGCCGGAGTCTTTGAGCGGGCCGGTGCTGAGCTGACCACAGGCATGGCGACGGCCATTGCCCTACTCCTTTTTGCCGGAGCCGTAGGCAAGTCTGCTCAGATACCGCTCTACGTGTGGCTGCCAGATGCCATGGAAGGCCCCGCTCCAGTCTCGGCTCTCATCCACGCGGCCACGATGGTGACCGCCGGCATCTATCTGATTGCCCGCTCCGCGGCCATCTTCGAGTTGTCTCCGGCCGCTCAGACGATCGTGGCCACCGTTGGCGCCCTCACCGCTCTTTGGGCGGCGACCATTGCCATCTCCCAACGCGACATCAAGAAGGTGTTGGCGTACTCGACCATCTCCCAACTTGGCTACATGGTTCTTGCCGTGGGGACCACCGCATATTTCGCCGGACTCTTCCACCTGATGACTCATGCCTTCTTCAAGGCGCTTCTCTTCCTGGGTGCCGGGTCCGTTATCCACGCCATGAACGGTGAGCAGGACATGGCCAAGATGGGTGGGCTCTTCAAGAAGATGAGGCTCACCGGGATCACGATGGGGATCGCCACGTTGGCCATTGCCGGCATCCCACCACTTGGCGGTTTCTGGTCCAAGGACGAGATTCTCGCCTCCGTTTTCGAGAGGGGCGGATGGTTCTCCGTCCTCTGGGTGATCGGGTTGGTGACCGCGCTGATAACCGGCTTCTACATGACGAGATTGTTCATGCTCATCTTCCTCGGCAAGCCCCGATGGGATGGGGGTGTTGATCCCCACGAGTCACCAAGGGTGATGACTGTGCCGCTGATTGTCCTGGCCGTCTTGTCCACTATCGGTGGCCTGGCCAACACACCGATCCGTCTCACTCTGGAGAGCTTCCTCGAGCCCAGCTTCGAGTTGATAAGTGTCGCGCAGCCTCCGGAAAACGTATTGATCCTGGTTGTGGTTGCCCTTCTTTCCGTGCTTGCCGGAGCCGCCGGGATCCTGGCGGCCTGGCTCACCTACCGCCGACCACCGCAAGATTGGCAACGGCTCGAGGAAGGGCTGCAACCGATCTGGGGTGTCTGGGAAGACGCTTATGGGGTCGATGACATCTACGGGCGGGTCCTCGTGGCACCAGGTAAGAGGGCAGCGGATGCCACTGCCTTCGGATTCGACCTCCCGGTCATCGATGGTGCGGTAAACGGTGTAGCCCGGCTGGTGCGCGGTTTTGGGGCATGGGTGAGGCCTCTTCAGACGGGATACGTCCGCAACTACGGCGCTCTGTTTCTCGGTGGGGCCGTTGTCGTGGTCATCTGGCTCGTGGTGGCGGGCGTCTGATGTTGACCTGGCTCATCGCTCTGCCTGTCATTGCCGCGGCGATCGTCGCCCTCGTGCCAGGGCGTGTCAAGGAGTTGCACTTACCTCTGGGCGTCGCTCTCGCGGTGCTCCCACTGGCTCTCGCCGGATACGTCTTCTGGGTATTTGAGCCCATTGCCGGATATCAGTTCGTCCAGCAAGCCGTCTGGTATGAACCGTGGGGCATCAGCTGGAGTCTTGGCATAGACGGCGTCTCGATGCCGATGGTGCTCCTTACCGCGATCCTGGTGCCGATCGCCTTGGCCGCTTCGACGTCGATCACCCGACGAACCAAGGAGTTCGTGGTGTACACGCTTCTTCTAGAGGCGGGCATGATCGGCGTGTTCCTGGCTCTCGACCTCTTTCTCTTCTTCGTCTTTTTCGAGGCGATTCTCATTCCGATGTACTTCATCATCGGTATCTGGGGGAGCGACCGGCGGATCTATGCGGCGATGAAGTTCTTCATTTTCACCGCATTCGGCTCGGCCGTGCTGCTTGCCGGAATCATCGCTCTTGCCGTCACCTATGCCGACCAGTTCGGTTCGGCCTCCTTCGCGCTTTCGGATCTGATGAACGTGCAGTTGTCAACGGGTGCGGAGCGGTGGCTGTTTGCCGCGTTCGCCCTGGCCTTTGCCATCAAGGTTCCCCTTTTCCCGGTCCATACCTGGCTACCAGACGCTCACACCGAGGCCCCTACCGCTGGATCGGTCCTCTTGGCTGCCGTGCTGTTGAAACTGGGCACCTACGGGCTGCTGCGATTCAATCTCTCCCTGTTCCCTGAGGCCTCTGTTGATGCGGCCTGGATCATGGGGACCCTCGCCGTAATTGGCATCATCTACGGCGCTGTCGTGGCCATCGTCCAGCCTGACCTGAAAAGGCTCGTCGCCTATTCATCGGTCAGCCATCTCGGGTTCATCGTCCTCGGAACCTTCGCCCTCACCTCGGGAAGTCTTCAGGGGGCCGTGATCCAGAACGTCAATCACGGACTAGTTACCGGGGCTCTCTTCCTTCTGGTTGGGATGATCTACGAGCGCCGGCATACGAAGCAGATTTCCGAGTTCGGCGGCTTGCAAAAGGTGATGCCCGTCTTTGCAGGGTTTTTCCTATTCATGATCTTCGCTTCGATCGGCCTTCCCGGTCTCAACGGTTTCGTCGGCGAGTTTCTGATTCTCATAGGCAGCTATTCGACTCTTCCGGCCCTCGCCATCGTCGCCGCCATTGGGGTTGTGCTCGCCGCGATCTACATGCTCTGGGCCTATGAGCGAGTGTTCACAGGGGTTCCCGACAAGGAGGAGAACGCCGCGCTTTCCGATCTCTCGATTCGAGAGATCTCGCTCCTCGCTCCACTCGCCATCCTGGTTCTCGTGATCGGTCTCTACCCGAACATCCTTCTCGACAAGATCGCCCCATCAACCGAGGCCGTCCTCGATCACATCGAAGAGCAGACCGAGTTCGTGAGACCGGAGCCGGGAAGACTTGGCGATGTTTTGGTGGCTGGTGGTGATCACGAGTGATCGAGATCACCACGCCCGACGTCAGCTGGATCGCCATCCTTCCCGAACTCGTGCTTGCGCTCGGAGCTGTTGGGGTTCTCCTCGTCGAGGTTCAATGGAAGCCGGCCACACGTGTGCTGGGTGCCATTTCTGCAATCACTCTGGTGATCGCGATCTTTTTCACTTTTCTGCAATGGGCTCAGGCGGGAGATGCTCTCGAGGTCGGCGGTCTTGACGAACTGGTGGCCTTTTCCGGCATGATCGTCATGGACGGGTTCGCTGTTTTCGGTCGTTTCGTGTTGCTGGTGATGGCGGGGCTTGGATTGCTCGCAGGGTGGAGGCTTGTCGAGCGCCTCAATCGACGGGGTGCCGAGGCAATCGCCCTGGTTCTCCTGGCCACGACCGGATTCTCGATCATGGTCGCCTCCAACAACCTCGTGATGATGTTTCTTGGTCTAGAGATCGGCTCGATCTCGCTCTATATCCTTGCCGGATTGACCGAGGAGAAGACCAAGGCCGACGAGGCTGCGATGAAGTACTTCTTGCTTGGATCCTTTGCGTCGGCAATCTTCGTATACGGAGTGGCCCTTCTGTACGCGGGAACCGGTCAACTCGAGATACTTGCGATACGACAGTTCTTCACGGAGTTCATAGTCACCAGGCCGGCCGTGATCCTGATAGGACTCGCTCTGATCATCGTCGGGCTCGGCTTCAAGGTGTCCGCAGCGCCGTTTCACAGCTGGGCTCCCGACGTGTATCAGGGTGCCCCATCCGGTGTGGTCGGGTATATGGCAGCGATGGCCAAGATCGCCGGGTTCCTGGCGATGGCCCGGATTCTGCTCACAGCAGTCCCCCAACTCGACGACAGTTGGCTTCCGGTGATCGCCGGAATCTCGGCCCTCTCGATGCTCGTCGGTTCGACGATCGCTCTTGTCCAAAGTGACGTTCGCCGACTGCTGGCCTATTCGGGTGTCGCTCATGCCGGATTCATCCTGACCGGGATCGTTGGGGGAGCCACCACAGGGATGCTCTTCTACGTGACCGTCTACTCGATCCAGCTGATCGGGGCGTTCGCGGTGGTGGCAGTGGTGAGCGGCCCAAGTAGCTCTGGCTCTTCAATCGACGAGTACCGGGGACTGGCCCGTAGGAGCCCGGCCCTCGGGGCAGCGTTTGCTGTTCTTTTGCTGGGTATGGCCGGTCTGCCGCTCACGTCGGGGTTCGTTGCCAAGTTTGGTGTTTTCAGCGAAGCGTGGGCGAATGGCTACGGGTGGTTGGTGATAGTTGCGCTTCTGGCCTCGGTCATCTCCTTCGCCTTCTATCTGCGTGTCATCGTCGCGATGTACATGGAGGAGACGGAGGAAGAAGGGATCGTGGTCTCGTTGGCCGCTCGCTGGGTGCTTACGATCGCCGTGGCCGGAACAGTTCTGGCCGGCATTCTGCCGGCGCCGCTCATTGACCTGGCGGCTGATGCCTTCCCGCTTTAGAGATGCGGTGATTATTTGTGCGACACACCACTAGGCCTCTCCTCTTCGGCTTGGCCGCGGGGGTTGTCCTTGTCGGAGCGACAACACCGGTACAGGCGGCCGAGACCGCGAACTCCGAGTTCGTCATCATTCGGCCCGGCGACCTTCTCGAGGACGATCTCTACGCGGGAGCGATCAAGGTGTCGATCGAGGGCGAGATCGATGGGGACTTGATCGCCGTTGCCGCGGAGGAGGTGGTCATAGAGGGGACGGTCACCGGCTCGGTGACAGCGGTGGCTCCCAGGGTGACGATCAACGGGTCGGTCGGTGGAGCACTCCGGGTGATTGCGAGATCGCTTGTCGTGAACGGGAGCGTCGGCAGAGACATCGTGGTGACAGCCCTGGATGTCCGGCTTGCAGAAAGCTCTTCAGTTGGTGGCGACGTGCTGGCCTGGGTGCTCGACATGGAGGCACTTGGTCACATTGGAAAGGATCTGGAGGGCAGTCAACGAACTCTGGCAATCGCCGGTTCGGTTGAGAATGATGTCGACGTCTCGGTCGGGCAGCTAACCGTCGTCGACGATCTGACGGTGTCCGGAGATCTCGGCTACCGGTCCGAGTCCGCGGCGCAGGGCCTGGAGATGGCCAACGTGGGCGGGGTTGTGGTGCACAAGACACCACTGCCACCCAATATCAGGGTCAGGGCGCTCGTTCTGTTCGGAAGGTTCTTTGTGGTTCTCTTGCTGACGATTGCCGCTCTCAGCACGGCGTGGGTATGGCCGTCTCGGACCGTCGCGGCCATTGAAAAAGTGAAAGTGTCACCTGTGAGGGCGTGGTTGCTCGGAGCTGTGGTAATGGCATCGCCCTTGTTCCTGGTGGCTATCGGAGCGCTGCTGCTCACTCTCGCACCACCCTCGGCGAGCTTTCCCTTGCTCATCATCCTCGGGCCCGTGATTCTGGCGGCTGTCGGAGTGGTTTTTGCAGCGTCGCTGGTGGCAGGCATCCCCACAGTCGGCAGGGTTGGTGGAGTGCTGTTCAGGAAGCTCGAGATCTTTGGGGCTGTTCTCGCCGGATCCGCGGTGGTGGGCATCCTCTGGATGCTGCCGATCGTGGGATGGCTGATCCCGCTGATCGTGTTGCCACTGGGGCTGGGTGGGTGGTATCTCAGTTGGCAAGTCAAAGCTGAAATGCCGAATCAGGCCTGATCAGAACCGACCTCTTTGTTTCACCAGGGCCTCGAATCGAGTTGCCGAGGGTTTCGAGAGCCAGACTCCGGCCTGTGGTCTATAGCTTTTCGATCGCCCGTTGAACGTTGGTGACCATGACGTCCTTCTTCACCAGGCCCGACTGTCGCCACCTCTGGTGCAAACCATTGCCTTGCGGGGTCAGGAGCACGAAGGTCGGCGTGGATCGCACCTTGAATTTGGAGAAAAGGTCCGGCACCTTGTCGAGGTTGGCCTTGACCACAATGGCCTCTTCCTGGAACTCGTCGGCCACCTCATTGACGATGCCATCCATGATCTGACAAGGCTGACAGCCGTATTTCATGAAGTCGACCAGAACCGGCTTTCCCTCGGTGAGCAGTTGCTCGAACTCGATGGACGAGCTGAGTTGTGGTGCCTTGTGGCGCTTCTTGAAGATTCCCATATCCGTATTGTCGGCGCTGTGAAAGAGAACCCCGAATCCATTGTCGGTCTTCCGGCTTATTCTTTGGTCCAATGACAGGGGTAAGCGATCAGTTTGAGCGTCGTCTCAGAGATCTTCGGATCTCGGTCACCGATCGTTGCAATTTTCGGTGCACCTATTGCATGCCAAAAGAGGTATTTGGACCCGATCACGTGTTTCTGCCCCGGGACCAGTTGCTCACCTTCGAGGAGATCACTTCATTGGTCCGCACGTTTGTCTCCCGCGGCGTCAACAAGGTTCGGATAACCGGCGGTGAGCCGTTGTTACGCAAGCGGATCGAGGAACTGGTGGCTGCCATCGCAGCAGTCGGTGGAGTTGACGACCTGACCCTCACCACCAACGCCTCTCTATTGGCGCGAAAGGCGGCAGGCCTGGCAGAGGCCGGGCTCGACCGGGTAACGGTGAGTCTTGATGCGATGGACGACCCCACATTCCAGAGAATGAACGATGTGGGTTTTCCTGTTGCCACTGTCCTCGAGGCCATCGAAGTCGCGGTAGAAGTCGGGCTCGGGCCGGTGAAGGTCAACTGCGTTGTCCAAAGGGACGTCAACGAGCATTCGGTCCTCGACATGGCCGAATACTTCAGGGGGACGGGCCATATTGTCAGGTTCATCGAATTCATGGACGTCGGGAACACCAACGGGTGGCGTCTCGACGACGTTGTCCCGGCATCAGAAATCATCGATACGATCAATTCGGCTTATCCGGTCGAGCCAGTTCCGGCCAACTACCCCGGTGAAGTCGCCAGACGGTTCCGCTATCGCGACGGCGAGGGCGAGGTGGGGGTGATCGCATCGGTTACCAAGCCCTTCTGCGGGGCGTGCACCAGGGCGCGGGTGTCGGCGGAGGGCATGCTGTACACGTGTCTTTTTGCATCGTCCGGCACCAGTCTCCGCGACGCTCTCCGGTCCGGGGTCGATGTGGGTGAGGTCATCGACGAGATCTGGGCCAAGCGCGACGATCGCTACTCCGAGATTCGCTCCTCTCAGACATCCCGCATCGGCACACCGGTCGAAATGTCCTACATCGGCGGCTAAACCCCGAACCTCAGGTTGTACGGCCCGTATCCGGTTCTAACAACCTCAGGCTCGCAGATCGCGACCCATACGACGACGGCCAGCGGCAACTCGGTAACCGGCCCATATGAGTGTCACGGCGATGAGAAGGGAGAGGGTGAATCCACTCGTATCCCCAAGAGCAAGACGCGTGCCGCCCCACGCCGCCGACAGTGTCCCCGCCAGGATCAGTGCGTTCCCCCAGACGATGCTCCGGTCCTTATTCCAGAAGCGAACGAGACTGACCAGAGCTAGAAAGGTCAGGATCGTCACTCCCACCGCTCCGCCGATCAAGGCGAACAGTCGGGGTCCGAATCCGGCCTCGAACATGTCGCGTGCGTGCGGGATGCCGCCGTCTGGCAGGGGGCGCTGGAAGGGCACGGTCAGGGTGAGGGTCGTGGCGAAGGCGGTGAATGCCCCAAGAGCAACTGTCATCACATGACCGGAGCGCTTCCCGACCACCAGGAACATCGAGCCGAGGGCCAGAAATGGGATGTTGAGAACGGCGCCAAACAGGAAGAAGGTGCGGTAGATGGGCCCTGTCCAAGAGAAGGTGACACCGATGAACAACGCCCATGTGGCGACGGCAAACATGGTCATGCCTGTGCCATATGCCGCAACGTGCGGCCTTGGACGCAAGCGATAGTCCTTCCAAAGATCGAATGCGAAAAGACTTGCGGCGATGGCCGCGACAATCGAAAGGACCGACTCCATTGGCTCCGACCCTAGGTGCGGCCCGGATAGACCCTGGCGTGGATCGCCTTTACCCGGACGCGGTCTCCTGGCTCAAAGCTGGGTCTTGGGCCGATCCGGGATCGGATCCTCCTACCCCCGTTCAGGGTAACCGTCACCAATTGATCATGACCGAAGAACTCTGTCCGGGCAACGACAGCGTTTGGAGTCTCTCCAATTGACAACTGAACATCTTCAGGACGCACCACCACGACCACCGGGCCTTTGAGGTCAGTCTTGAATCGGCCAACGGCCGTCTCGGCATAGCCGCGGTGACCGGTGGTAGTGAGCACGTCAGCGTCGCCGAGGAAGTCGGCAATCCACGGATCCGAAGGCTTTGTGTAGAGATCGGCAGGCGAATCGACCTGAACGACACGACCCTTGTACATCACTGCGACCAGGTCAGACGTGGCGAGCGCCTCCTCCTGATCGTGAGTAACCAGCACGGCGGTGGTGCGTGTCTCCGTGAGGATCAGACGTAGCTCGCGCCGAACCCTGTCCCGTAGATTGGCGTCGAGGTTGGAGAAAGGCTCGTCGAGCAGAATGACGTCAGGCTCGGGGGCCAATGCCCGGGCGAGGGCCACTCGTTGCTGCTGGCCTCCGGAAAGTTCATTGGGCATTCGATCACCGAGTCCCGCGAGACCAACCAGTTCCAGGACCTTGCCAACCCGTGCCTCTCCTTTGGTTCGAGGCACACCGTACGCGACATTCCCCGCGACAGTCTTGTGCGGAAAGAGGGCATAGTCCTGAAAGACCATTCCGACTCGCCGTCTTTCCGGCGGCACGAAGACATCAGGCCCGAGCACCTGACGCCCGCGAATCTCCACGGTTCCAGTGGCTTGCTCAAATCCGGCGATCACCCGAAGCGCCGTCGTCTTTCCGCATCCGGAGGGTCCGAGCAGTGTGAGCAGGCTTCCTTCCCAAATGTCGAGGCTGAACTCGTCGAGGGCCACGACTTCGTCGTAGGCCTTGGATAGTCCGCGGGCCCGGATGGTGAGTCTGTCAGTCGCTGAGGTCACGATATGTGAGGGCCAAGAGTGGCACGATCGATACGGCTATGAGAGCCAAGCTGGCGACACTTGCCATGGTGTAGAAGCCTTCACCGGTGGTGCTCCAGATCCGGATGGCGAGGGTCTCGAAACCGTTGGGTCGAAGGAGCAAGGTTGCGGGAAGTTCTTTCATCACGGACAGGAAGACCAGGGCGGCGCCGGCGGCCAGGCCCGGACTGGCCAGCGGGACCGTGACGCCTGCCAGGGTGCGCAGCGGCCCCCGGCCGAGCCCACGTGATGCGTCCTCCAACACCGGGCTGACACGTCTCAGCGAATCCTGGACCGTGGACACGGATTGGGCCATGAACATGGCCACGTATGTGAGCACCAGCAGGAGGACCGATTGATACAGCGGTCTGGCCCATGTCAGGGCGAAGGCGACGACGGCAATACCGACTGTGATGTGGGGAAGGGCATAAATGGCCCAGGTTGCCGACTCGACCGCGCCGGAGAACCTGCTCCGTTTCCACGTCGTGACCATGGCGACGGGCAGGGATGCCAGGGCTGCCAATCCGGCGGCTGCAAGTGATACACCCATCGACCGCAACGTCTCGTCCCAGAAGGCGCCGAGCTTGACACCGGCGGAGAGGCCGCGTATCAGCCAGAAAAGCAGTACCGAGATCGGGACGGCCAGTGAAAAGAATGCGAACGCGGAAAGAAACGCCAGGGCCAGGCCCTTAGGCCATCCACGCATCGCCACCGGCCTGCGCGCCCGGCCGGGCCGGGGCATGGCGTACCCGGCGCGAGGCCGGCTCCTGCGCTCGATGAACAGGATGGCGAGAGCGAGGATCATCAGCACAAGGGAGAGCGCCGCCGCGGGTCGTCTATCGATTTGCCCTGCATAGAGCGTGAAGATCGCCCGGGTGAAGGTATCGAATCGAAGGAGGGAGACGGCGCCGAAATCACTGACCGTATAGAGGCCGACCATCAGCCCGGCGGACACCAGCGCCGGCCGCAGTTGGGGAAGGGTGACTGTGAAGAACACCCGGCGCTGGCCCGCGCCGAGACCGGTAGCGGCTTCCTCTGTGGCCGGATCGATGAGTCGCAAGGCAGGTGACACGATCAAATGCGCCATGGGGGCGAGGAAGACGGATAACGCCAGCCACGCACCGACAAATCCGTAGGGGGTGGGGATCTCCAATCCGACCCACGTCGAGATCAACCCGTCCGGCCCGGTGGCGCCGATGATCGTCAGGGCGGCCATGTAGGAGGGAATGACCAGTGGCAGCGCGGCGAGGATCATCCATACCTTCCTGGCCGGCAGGTCTGTCCGATTCGTCAGCCAGGCGGTAGTCGTCCCAATGGAGAGGGCCGTGGCCGTCACGGCAATGGTCAGCCCCACGGTGGAGGCGAACAACACCAGCAAACGGTCCAGAGGCAAGGTGGCCCCGGTGCCCTTGGTGAGCACCTGCCATGCCAGGCTGATCGGGGGGATCAGCGCCGGGAGTAGAACGATCGCCGTTGCCGTCCACCATCCGCGGCTGGACTTGCTGCGCCGACCCCGGGACGGCGCGGTTTCGACCGGGGCGGTGAGCGGTCCGACCGTCATGATCTAAACGAGGCCAGCCTCGGAGACGAGACGTGCCGCGTCCTCGAGGACGTCGGCGAGCTCTGACAGGTCGATGTCGGGTGTGTTGAGGTCCTTGAGTGCAGGGAGGCCCCGGGCGGGTGGCACACCGGGGATGAGGGGAAACTCGAAGGTCTCGGTGGCGAAGTAGGTCTGAGCCGCTTCCGAGAGGAGAAACTCGATGAATTGACGGGCCGCCTCCGGCATGTCGGTCACGGAGAGTATGCCCACCCCCGCCGGCATCACCAGCGTCCCGACATCACCTGCGGGTATGAACCAGTTCTCGGAGTGGGTGCCCTCGCCTTCCGCTCGCAGCCGCAGCAGGTAGTAATGGTTGACAAGACCACCTTCGACCACGCCAGAGTCGGCCGCAGCAACGATCGGGCTGTTCCTGGGGAACTCCTGTGGTCGGTTCATCTCCAGCGACTCGAGCCATTGAAGAGTGGCATCTTCCCCTCGCTCCAGGATCATCGCTGACACGAACGCCAGGAACGATCCGTTGGTCGGGGCGACGCCGACTTCCCCAAACCAGCGCGGGTCGGTCACGTCGTCGATGGTTTGCGGCAACTCGATGGTCGTTTCGGTGTTGTAGACGAAGGTGCGGACGCGACCGGAGGTACCCACCCATCGCCCGTTTCGGTCGGCGAACTTGGGGTCCACCAAGTCCAGGATCGAACGGGGAAGGTCTGCCAACAAGTCGGCGACGGAACCAAGCGAGGCCGGGTCCTGCGCGAAGAAGACATCGGCGTCGGTGGTGTCACCTTCCTGGAGAAGGGTGGCGGCGAGATCGGTGGAACCGGCATACCGAACTTCCACTTCGACGCCGGTGGAGTCGGTGAACCGATCGATCAGCTGCTGAATCAGCTCTTCGCTCCGCCCGGAGTAGACGATGAGCCGATTGTCAGATCCGCTCGAACCACAGGCGGCGACCACCAGGGCGCCGAAGACGGCGACTGCGACAAGACGTTTCAACCCGATTCTCCGAGGTCGTTAGGTAGCGAACGATCTCAAGCTATTACCCCTACCGTGGTAGAGCAAACAACCACTCTCCTCAGGTAGAGAGCGAAACTCGGGAGGAGCACCGCCGAACCCGGTGAAGGGGCATACTCTTGGCGAGGATGCGCCCGGTGACAGTCCAATTCCTCAAGAACCCCGACATCACACATTGGGGGTTCGAGGCGTGGTTTCTCGGCGAGGACGAATACGGGTCCTGGATCGCGGTTCCCCGGGGGACCAAGCGCTGGAAAGGCGATGAGTCGGTCCGGCCCACCCGGGAGGATGCGGTCTTCTGCGCTCCTCATGAGGGCTGGTGGCATCTTCACTACAACGGCGCCACGACCCGGTTCTCCCATTTTGTCGACATAACGACCCCGCCGAAATGGGTATCGGAGAATCGCTACGAGATGATCGACCTGGATCTGGATGTGATCGTCCAGCATGACGGAACCGTGGAGATAGAGGACGAGGACGAGTTCCGGGCCCATCAGGTCAAGTACGGATACACCAGGGAGATGATCCTTCGGGCAGAGGCGGAGACCGAGCGGATCGTCGGTGAGCTGGAGAATCAGAGAGAGCCCTTCTTCGATGTGGCCGGGGAGTGGTTGTCGCGGGTGAGCTGATCCAAGAACTGCTGCGACAGCGTGTTGGCCTGCTCAACCCACCAGGAGAGGTATATCCACCTCGGCAGTCGACAATCCGCCGTGATAGCAACGAAGTCTCTTGTCGAAGCCCCTGGGGATGAATGCTCGATCGTCGGGTGCCAGCAACACCTTCTCGCCGAGCCGGGATAGCGCCTCGGGAGTCGGATCCGGCCCGATCAGCGGGGCGCCATCGACCAGAGACCCTCCGGTCATCTCGGCCAGGTCGCTCATCAGCCGGTCGTCGCCCCACAGATGCACTCCGCGGGTGTCTCCAGCGAAGCGGAGGTCGTCGAAGCGGGGGTCGCGAATCAGTACCTTCTGGTCATCTGTGAACTGGAGAAGACCGTGGTCGGCGGTCCCGATCAGCGCCACGCCCGGCGGAAGCCGTGAGATGAGACCTTCCCACACACCGACGACGATCCTGATCGCCTCGGCAAACTCACTGGATTCGAGTCCGAAGACGTGGCCCGCGACATCGACATGAGGCACGTAGGTGAAGATGAGGCGCCCGGGCTCGGAGCCGAGTTGGACTGTTGCCGTCACCAGGTCCTCTTCGTCCCACGCACCCTCGAATCTCACCCCCCGGTAGAGACCCCGGGAGAGTGGGGAGCCCGAGAAGTCACCGGGCTGGACGGTGATCGGCTCGATGCCGGCAGCACGGAGTCGCTCCCAGAGGTTTGGTGACGGGAGCACCGAGGAGTATCCGTAGGGCACGGATTCTCCCGTGGTCGTTACCCATTTCAGGCTGTTGACGACCTTGCCCAGGTCAGGCATCCAGGTGAGATGGGCTACCTGGCCGTGTTTCGATGGTGGCAAACCCGTGGCGATGGTGGCCAGAGACACGCTCGTCGTCGATGGAAACGGTGCTTGGAGAGTCCCCCTTCTCGATACGGCAAGCGTTCGTGCCCCGGGGTCCCCGAGTTGGGCAACTCCGAGCCCGTCGAACAGCACCAGGACGTAGGTGTCGGCGTTCGGAATCGAAGCCGCGAGATCAGACACCAGTCCGGGGAACGCCGAGAGGCCGGTCAACTTCAACTCCAGCTCCGCGATGAGGTTGACAAGCCCGGCGCCGTCGTAGGAGGGGACTGACCACATCATCGGCAGGCTAGATGGTGTGACTTGTTTTGACCCGCTGGCAATTGGCGAACCCTGACTTCGACCGGCACCGGGCCATGCGTATACTCGCCGCCGGTCCTGTCCCTCGACGGTAGGTGCACCCCAACGTGAATATGCTGACGTTTCAACGGCCGGAAACGCCACTCGCGGCGTCCTCGTGCTCGAGGCTCCGCGCGTTGGAGAGCACTAGAGAATGAGCGCGTACTTCGAAAGCTATCTGACTGTGGGCGCTTTTGCTGCCCTTGGCGCCGTCCTGGTCCTCGGGATGCTGGGTGTCGCCTCGATTCTCCGACCTAACAACCCCACCAAGGCCAAAAGACTCACCTATGAGTGTGGGGTTGATGCTGTGGGGTCAGGATGGAGTCAGACCTACGTTCGATATTACGTTTTCGGCCTCCTGTTCGTCATCTTCGACGTCGAGGCGGTGTTCATCTTCCCCTGGGCGATCATCCTCGAGGACCTGGGGGTGTTTGGCCTCGTGGAAATGCTTGTTTTCATCGGCATCCTGGTGCTCGGGTTGGTCTATGCCATCCGCAAGGGAGTATTGCAGTGGGAGTAGCCCAGAAATTCGGAGTCCCCAAGCCTGTTTCCTGGCTGCTCAATTGGTCGCGCAAATACTCGCTCTGGATGTTCCAGTTCGGTCTTGCCTGCTGTGCCATTGAGATGATGGCCGCTTCCGGCCCACGCTATGACTTCATGCGTTTCGGGATCATCCCCCTCCCGGCTTCACCCCGGCAAGCGGACCTGATGGTGGTGGCGGGCACCGTCACCGACAAGATGGCTCCATCGATCCGTCGTCTCTACGATCAGATGCCAGAGCCCAAATACGTCATCTCCATGGGTTCCTGTGCCAACTGTGGTGGCCCCTACTGGGATTCGTACTCAGTCACCAAAGGCGTCGACCAACTCTTGCCTGTCGACGTGTATGTCCCGGGCTGCCCTCCCCGGCCGGAGGCGCTGATGGAAGGAATTGTCCTCCTGCAGCAGATCATCCAAAACGAGAACATCAAAGAGAAGTGGAACAAGCGTGACCTCGAGCCCGTCTGACCCTGAACTTGCGGTCCACCCGCTTCAGGAATTCGCCGACGCCGCTGCCGAGGCGGTTGGCGGCGAGGCGGAGATCCAATTCGACACCATCAAGTTGCGTGTTCCTGCCGACCAATGGGTCAACGCGCTCACCAAGGCTCGAGACAACCTGGATTTGGTTTTCTTCTCATGGCTCTCCGCCATCGATTGGGCCAACGATGTCGAGGTCGGAGACACCCTCAACGAGGAAACCGAGGAGCGGATTGAGCTTCTCTGCACGGTGTGCGACCTGACAGAAGGACGTCGCATCACGTTTTCGACCGACCTCCCGAATGTAAAGCCTTCGGTGGCGAGCATCGTCGAGGTCTACGTGGGCGCCAACTGGCATGAGAGGGAAGCGGCCGAGATGTTCGGCATCGAGTTCGAGGGGCATCCCGACCCGGGTCCCCTCTATCTGCCGGAGTCGTTCCTGGGCAACCCTCTCAAGAAGAGCTATCCGTTGTTGAGTCGCGAGGTGAAACCGTGGCCCGGCACCGTCGATGTCGAGGATATGCCGGAGAAACCGTCGACGGAAAACCCCGAAGCGTGATGGTCACGGATAACGACCTGACCAAGCATCTGAGCGAGGCACAGGTCTCGGTCGAGATTCAGACCGAGGACATGACCCTCAACATCGGTCCTCAGCACCCTTCGACCCATGGGGTGCTTCGACTGGTCGCCCGTGTCAACGGTGAGCGGTGCTTCGACGTCAGGCCGGTGATCGGTTACATGCACCGCGGGTATGAGAAGCTGTCCGAGGTACGAACATATCTGCAGATCACGGCTCTCATCAACCGGATCGATTGGGTCTCCGGATACGCCAACGAGATCCCGTTCATCGTCGCAGCCGAGAAGTTGATGGATGTCGAGGTGCCCGAGCGTGCCCAGTACATCAGGCTCATTCTCACGGAAATGGCCCGTATCTCCTCACACCTCATATTCATGGCCTCGTACCCCCTCGAGCTTGGTGCTGCGACGCCTCTGTTCTTCGCCCTACGTGACCGAGAACGTGTTCTCGACCTTCTCGAGGGTGTGACCGGTGGGCGGTTCCACCCCAACTTCAACCGCATTGGTGGCGTCAAGCCAAACGCCGGCGCAGGACCGACGACCAAGAAGACACCTCAGGATCTTCCCGCAGGATTTCTGGCCGATACTCGTGATGCCATGAGCGTGGTCTTGGATACTTGTGAGGAGATCGAAGACCTGGTCGCCGGGAACGAGATCTTCCGGGCTCGCACCAAGGGCCTCGGTGTCCTACCCCCGGAAGTAGCCGCCGCCTTTGGTGTCTCCGGGCCGAATCTCCGGGCATCAGGTGTGAACTTCGACCTGCGCAAGGTCGAGGACTATCTGCCCTATGACAAGTTCGACTTTGATGTGGTAGTTGGTGAGAACGGCGACTGCTGGGACCGCTGGTGGGTGCGCCTCCAGGAGATTCGGGAGTCCACCAAGATCATCCAGCAGGCCATCGACGGGATCCCGCCCTCCGGGCCGCTTCAGGCCAAGGTTCCCAAACTCATCAAGGTTCCCCAAGGTGAGACCTACGTGCGAGCCGAGAATCCCAAGGGGGAAATGGGTTATTACCTGGTATCGGACGGCGGTACCGGGCCGTATCGACTCAAGATCAGATCTGCCAGCTTCTCCAATATCTCGATTCTGTCCTGGATCCTGGAGGGTGTCCTGGTGCCCGACATCATCGCCATCATGGGAAGTCTCGATTTCGTACTAGGAGATGTGGATCGGTGATCGAGACCATCACCGACGTGTTCTCGAATTTCTGGGTTTCCCTCGCCGGCAAGCTGCTGCTCGTGGCAACGATGGTGCCTCTGATCGGGATGCTGTTGGGATTCGCCGAGATGAAGCTCTCGGCCAAGATGCAGTCCCGGGTTGGCCCCTACTTTGCGGGGGGGCGCTGGGGTTGGGCCCAGCTCATCGCCGACGGTGTCAAGTTCTTTCAAAAGGAGGACCTGGTTCCCGAGGATGCCGACAGTCCTGTTTTCAAGGCGGCCCCGATTCTGGTATTGGTCGGGACAGTCTCGCTCTTCTTGGTGATCCCCTTCGGGCCCGGCCTCATTTTCCAGGATCTCTCGGTTGGCATCTTCTACGCCCTGGCCATCTCCTCGGTCGGCACCATCGGCGTTCTGATGGCGGGTTGGTCCTCGGCGAACAAGTACTCGCTCATGGGTGGCCTGCGGGCCGCAGGCCAGCTCATCGCCTATGAGCGTCCCCTGGTCCTGGCGGTCGTCGGATCTGTGATCATGGCCGGGACGATGAGCATGAGCGGGATCGTCGAGGCCCAGATCAGCGTCGGTTTCCCGTTTGTGGTGGTCCAGTTCGTCGGTTTCGGGATTTTCATGACCGCCGCGTTGGCCGAACTCGCCAGAATCCCCTTCGACATGCCCATCGCCGAGTCCGAGCTGGTGATGGGGTACTTGACCGAGTACTCGGGCTTTCGATTCCTGTTCTTCTTCCTTGCCGAATTCGCCAACATGTTCACGTTGTCGGCCATTGCCGCCACGCTCTTCCTCGGCGGCTACTGGCTTCCCTTCGTGCCCGAGTCCAGTCTGGAGTTCACCGGTCCCTTGATCCTCGTCGGAAAGGTGTTCCTGCTGACTTTCACCATGATCTGGTTCCGGTGGACCTTTCCCCGTTTCCGCGAGGACCAACTGCAAACTCTTGCGTGGAAGGTGCTGATCCCGTTGGCTCTGATGAACATCGCCATCACCGCGACTCTGAAAGTGGTGCTCTGATGACTAACAACGGCCACCGCACCATCCCCGGCGTCGGGTTGATCAAGGGTCTCAGAGTGACCATCACCACGATGTTCAAAACGATCTTCCTTCCCAAGAAGTACCTGGCCACGGTCAACTATCCCATCGTCAAGGAGACACCAGTGGCTCGAGCGAGGGGAGTCATCGCCCTCGATCAGGATGCCTGCACCGTCTGCATGGTCTGTTCCAGAGCGTGCCCCGACTGGTGTATCTACATCGAGGGTCACAAAGAGGAGCAGCCTCCCTCGAAGCCGGGCGGACGTATCAGAGCCAGGGCAGAGCTCGACCGATTCGACATCGACTA
>JAPUJM010000249.1 GCA_027296205.1 Actinomycetota bacterium | reverse complement strand
AAAGGTTGTACATGCCGGCTTCCATCCTGATTCTCATCACCGGAATCGTGCTGGTTCTTGAGGACGCTTCTCTCAGCTTTGGCAGTCTCTTCGTCACCATCGGATTCGGGATGATTGTCGTCGGTGCGCTGCTGGGCATCTTCATCTTCGCCCCTGGCTCGGAGGCCGTCGCCGTGGCCGTGGAATCAGGAGATCAATCCCGGATCAAGGTCACCACTGCGCGGATAGCCACCTTCGGGACGGTCGACACACTGCTGGTGCTGTTCACCATGACTGCCATGGTCCTCCGCTGGACCTGACGCATACCATGTCTGGGTGAAGCCGTACCCACGGTCCCGCCTACTCGTCTTCTTGGCTTTGGGCGTTGTCGCATCCGCCTGTGTCGGCCCTGAGGTGGGCGGAGCGACAACGAGTGTGGTCGTAGCCTCGCCTACGACGGATCTCGAAACCACCACCACGTCAACGACGACACCATCCAACACCACGACGACGCGTCCTGTCTTCACCCTGTTCGGGAAGGTCGTTGATGCCGCCCGGCTACCGGTACCGGGGGCGACGGTGACGGTTGGATCGGCCGAGCTCACGACCGGCCCTGACGGCTCCTTCACCTTTGAAGCCGTGGAGCCCGAGCCGTTTCGGGTTTCCAAGAGGGGTTGGACCGAAGCCCGGGTGTCGTGGGAGACCGGGTCGTCCTTCTTCCTCGTGACCATCGGCCCGAAGAAGGTGAGGGGGCTTCGAGTCAATGCGGGTGCTGCCGCTGACGATGCTCACTTCGAATGGCTACTGAAGTTGGCAGACAAGACGGCGGTGAACGCCTTTGTGTTCGACACCAAGCCGGACGGAGGGACGGTCCTATACGACACCACGGTCGGCGAAGCTCACGATATTGGAGCGGTGGACGTCTGGTACGACCCGACCGAGAGACTCGCTGAGACCCACGCCCACGGTCTATATGCGATAACGAGGATTGTCGTCTTCGAAGATGCCTTCCGGGTGAAGGCCCGCCCGGATGAGAAGCTCGCCGGACCGTGGGTCAACCCGATGGCGGAGACGGCTTGGGGCTACAACATCGATCTGGCCGTCGAAGCCTGTGAGCTGGGATTTGATGAGATCCAGTTCGACTATGTCAGATTTCCCGCCGGGCGGACCGCCCGGGTGAGCGGACAACTTTCACTCACGGAGGCCGAACGGGTCGGAGCCATCGAGGGCTTTCTCGCCGAGGCGAGGAGTGTGTTGCGACCGATGGGCTGCTCGATGAGCGCCGGCATCTTCGCGATCGTCGTGTCGGTGCCAGACGATCAGGGGCTCGGCCAGAAGCCCGAAGAGCTATCGGGGCAGTTGGACGTGTTCAGCCCGATGGTCTACCCGAGTCACTACTCCGATGGATGGTTGGGTTTCGACGATCCCAACGATCACCCGTACGCGGTGACCGCCGATGCCATCGACGACGCACTGCCGAGGTTGCAGACGGGTACCAGGTTGCGGCCCTGGCTCCAGGCCTTCTGGTGGACCAACAGCCAGATCCGGGCATCGATTCAGGCGGCGGAGGACAGGGGTGTTGGTTGGATCCTCTGGAACGTGCGAAGCAACTTCGACCGCGCCGCCCTTCCCTCGTCGGATGAGGTAGACGACTAGGAGCGGGCTCCTAGTTGGCCCGACTGGTCCTCACGTCCGGCGCTCCCATGCGAGCGGCGTCGGCGGTGCGATCGTCGGGTTGGCGCTGTGAGTCTCGCTCCGCCTCGGTTCTTGCCCGGTAGTGCATTATCTCCCCCGCGGAAGTCTGGGTATCCCAGCCGAGGAGCGGCCCCACCAATCCTGCAACTTCCTCGACGGCTTCGGTTCCCCTATGCGGTGTCTCTATCGAGATGCGGGTTCGCCGGGTGAGAAAGTCATCGAGGTGCAACGCCCCCTCGTGGGTGGCGCCGTAGACGATCTCGGCCCTCAGATAAGGAGCGTCGTCGACGATTCGCTCGCCCAGGCCGGAGTCGATCCGGACCAGCTCGGCGAGGTCACCAACGAGGGATCCGTACCGTCCGAGTAGCCGCTGGTAGTCCTCGGCAGTGATTTCGGGGGGTGGAGCAGCGGTGCCGAGCTCGAGGAAGCCGTCGGCTCCCACAAGGGGGATCTTCTGAGTTCGCGAAGGAGCGATGGGTTGGTCGATGTAGCGGGCGACCGCATCCACCGCGTCGGACGCCATGATTCGATAGGTGGTGTATTTGCCCCCCGCCACGCTGATGAGCCCCCGGCCGTTGTCGACGACGGCGTGTTCGCGGCTCAGCTTCGAGGTGCTATCCGATTCGCCGGCGAGAAGGGGCCGCAAACCGGCGTAGACACCAACAACGTCGTCACGTCTCAGCGGATCGGCGAGGACCGTGTTCACCCATTCGAGTAGATAGTCGATGTCCTTTTGGCTGGCTGCCGGATGTGCCCTTCCCAGAGACCAGGGGGTATCGGTGGTGCCGACGATCCAAAACTCATCAAAGGGGATCACCAAGAGGACGCTCTCTCTGGTACGGAGGATCATTCCGGTCTCCGATTCGATCCGGCTCCGGGGTATCACCAGGTGAACACCCTTCGATGCCTCCACATTGAGGCCGCGACTCCCGGCAAGATCTTGGATGTCGTCGCTCCAGACACCGGCGGCATTGATGACCGCTCTGGATCTGAGTTCGAGTTCTCGACCCGACTCCAGATCCAGGACCTCTGCGCCGCGAATACGACCACCGGCCGGGTCGAGCCCGGTGACCCGCGTGCTCGTGGCGAGGACGGCACCGTGAGCAGCCGAGGTTCGGGCAAGCATCATGGTGTGTCGGGCATCGTCGACCAGCGCATCCCAATAGCGCACTGCCCCATAGATCTTCTCGGTGCTCAAAGCCGGCGCGACGACCCCAAGTTGGCTTCGCGACAGGTGCTCATGGCGTGGGAGCGGGCTGTCGGCCCGTCTTGCCAGAACGTCGTATAGGAGCACGCCTGCGCCCACATAGGGTCGTTCCCAGAATCGGTGCTTCAGCGGGTATATGAACGAAACGGGTCGTGCCAGATGGGGGCAGAGGAGTCTGAGCATGAGGTTGCGCTCGCGAAGTGCCTCGTTGACCAGGCCGAAGTTGAATTGCTCCAAATAGCGGAGACCGCCGTGGAAGAGCTTCGACGAGCGACTCGACGTTC
Source organism: Actinomycetota bacterium (assembly GCA_027296205.1). Classification (GTDB taxonomy): domain Bacteria; phylum Actinomycetota; class Acidimicrobiia; order Spongiisociales; family ZC4RG35; genus SZUA-217. The sequence goes on along the minus strand of JAPUJM010000249.1, from coordinate 581 downwards.
CTGAGGCGTAATCGCGTTGTTCGACGAGCGCCACGCTCAGCCCCCTCGTTGCCGCGTCGAGGGCCGCTCCGGTGCCGGTGACCCCTCCTCCGATCACCAAGACATCGAAGACCTCACTCGTCATTCGTTCGAGGTCGCGCTCCCGCTGGGCGGGGTTCAGAGCCGATTTGGCGGTCATGGTGGACACCGTGAGCCCTTTGTAGCCGACGATGGCGCCCCAAGGACCAGCTTACGATGCTTCGATGGTCAAAAACATGAAGATTGGAATCCAACTACCCGAGGTGGAGCGTGAGGTCAGCTGGCGGGAGGTCCGCGACATTGCCATCACCGCCGAGCAGTGCGGATTCGACTCGGTCTGGGTGGGCGACCACCTGATCTTCAGGGATGACGTGACCGGTACGCGAGGCCCTTGGGAGGCCTGGTCGATGTTGGCGGCGCTGGGGGAAGCTACCGAGCGGATCGAGTTGGGCCCTCTGGTCGCAGCCACGTCGTTCCACTCACCGGCGATGATTGCCAAGAAGGCGTCGACTGTTGACGAGATCAGCGGGGGCCGCCTCATCCTCGGTTTGGGGGCAGGCTGG
>JAPUJM010000248.1 GCA_027296205.1 Actinomycetota bacterium | reverse complement strand
GTCGTCACCCCAGTTGATCGTTGTGGTTTGGCGTCGCATGTATGCCTTCCATGCGTCCGACCCGGCCTCGCGACCCCCACCCGTCTCCTTCTCGCCGCCAAAGGCTCCACCGATCTCTGCGCCAGATGTACCGATGTTCACATTGGCGATGCCACAGTCCGATCCGGTGTCGCTGAGAAATCTCTCGGAGTTCTTCAACGATTCGGTGAAGATCGCCGACGAAAGTCCCTGCGTGACGTGGTTCTGGATCTCGATCGCCTCGGCGAGGGTGTCGAATTCGATCACCCAGAGAATCGGGGCAAACGTCTCATCCTGTGTGATCGAGGCGTCCTTGGGCACGATGACGATCGTCGGCTCCACAAAGTACCCGGGGCGGTCGACCCGGTTTCCTCCGGTGACGACCCGTCCCCCTTGTTCGCGGGCGATATCGAGAGCGTTCATCATCTGGCCGATCGCCGCCTCTGACACCACAGGTCCCATCAATGTGGATTCGTCAAGCGGATCGCCAACAGTGATCTGCTGATAGGACTCGACCAGACGACTCACCATCTTGTCTGCAACAGCCCGGTGGACCAGGAGCCGACGCAACGAGGTGCAACGCTGCCCCGAAGTGCCCACCGCAGAGAAAAGTGTCCCGCGGACAGCGAGGTCGAGGTCGGCATCGTCCATCACGATGAGGGCGTTATTGCCTCCGAGCTCGAGAATGGAACGGCCCATCCGCTGGGCAACGGCCGGGCCAACGATTCGACCCATCGCACACGATCCAGTTGCCGACACCAGAGGAACCCTGGTGTCATGGTTCATGGCATTGCCGACCGTCTTACCGTCGCCAACAGCGAGGTTGAACACCCCTTCGAACCCCGACCCCGCCATGACCTTCTGAGCAATCTTGGTAACGGCGATCGCAGTGAGAGGGGTGCGTTCGGAAGGCTTCCAGACGACGGTGTCCCCGCAGACCGCAGCAATAGCAGCGTTCCACGACCAAACCGCCACCGGGAAGTTGAAGGCACTGATGACGCCCACCGGTCCGAGCGGGTGCCAATGCTCGTACATGCGATGATCCGGACGTTCGGAGGTCATCGTGTTTCCGTATAGCTGACGCGACAACCCGACAGCGAAGTCGCAGATATCAACCATCTCCTGCACCTCGCCCACACCTTCGGGGAGGATCTTTCCCATCTCGAGCGTGACGAGACCAGCCAGTGCATCGATGTTCTCCCTGAGGGCGTTGCCCAAACGGCGTATATAATCACCACGCTTCGGCGCCGGAAGTTGTCGCCAAAGCCGGAACGTCTCAACAGAGTTGGCGACGACCCTGTCGTAGTCGTCGAGGGAGGCGAGAGTTGCGGTCGCCAACGATTCTCCGGTCGTCGGGTTGATCACATCGACGGTCTCTCCGCCGGCCTCTAACCACTCGCCGGCGAAAACGCCCGAGTTGGAAGACTCCAGGCCAAGGGTTGCAAATATCTCCTCGGTTGTCATCGGGCGGCCACCACCTCGATCTCGACCAAAAACCCACCGGGCAGGGCACCGGCCTGGATGGCAGACCGGGCGGGCGGCTCCAAATCGAAGTAGGAGCCGTACACCTCGTTGACAGCCGGGTAATCGTCCATGTCCGCAAGGAAGATGGTCGACTTGGCGATGTCGGAGTAACCGAGGCCAAGGTCGCCGAGGATCCCACCGATGTTCTTCATCACTCGATGAGACTGCTGAACGACATCGTCGGGGCCGCGCTCACCCGTCGTCGGATCGAGCGCCACCTGGCCGGATAGAAAGACAAGGCCGGCGGCCTCGGTGGCAAATGAATAGGGACCCATCGCAGGTGGCGCCGATGGGGTCTGGGGAACTGATTTAGGCAAAGGGTGCTGCTCCTGTTCTCTTGCTCAACGAGGGTACAGCCAAAAGGAAAGGGCCCGGCAAGCCGGACCCTCGAGACCAATGACGAGTGGGGTCAGGAGAACGAGTTCCCACAACCGCATGAACGGGTCACGTTGGGATTGTCGATGGCAAACCCGGCACCCATCAGACCCTCCTTGTAGTCAAGTGTGGAGCCTCTGACCATTTCCGCGCTTTGTGGATCAACAACGACCTTGATGTTGTCAAACTCATCGACGAGGTCGTCATCGTCGATTTGAGCGTCGAAGTACATCTCGTATGAGAAGCCGCTGCAGCCGCCGGGGCGTACCGCGACGCGTAGGGCAAGGTTGGGATCACCCTCGGCCGCGATCAACTCGGCAACCTTGACAACTGCGAAATCAGTCAGGTTGACGGTCTTCTGCGGCTGGGTCGATTTGATGCTGAGAATCTGAGTCATTTGCTCCTACCTGATCTTCTCATGGATTATAACCCGAATCAACAGGTTGACCATTCCCCCTATCTCCGTAGTGGAAATTATCATGATGTCCATGGTCACCCGTGAACAGGTACTCAAGACCTTGGAAGGGGTTCAGGATCCCGAACTCGGCGGCAACGTCGTGGAGCTCGGAATGATCACCGACGTCATCGTCAGTGGGTCCGCCGTCGAGATCGGCCTCGCGTTGACCATCGCCGAGTGCCCGCTTCGATCTCAGATAGAGGGCGATACCAATCGGCGGGTCGGATCGATCCCAGGTGTCGACAGCGTGAACATCCGAACCACGGCCATGACCAAGCGCCAGCGGGCTGAGCTCATGTCGGTTGCCCGGCAAAGAGCCCGCGAGAACGCCGAGCAGACCCTGGTCGCTCCTACAACGCGCGTCGTCGCGATCGCTTCGGGCAAGGGGGGCGTTGGCAAGTCCTCAACGGCAGTCAACTTCGCCGCAGGTCTGGCTGAGGCGGGTTATCAGGTCGGTCTGCTCGATGCCGACATTTGGGGCTTCTCGATTCCGCGGATGCTCGGGGTGACGGGACGTCTGGAAGCACATCCCGAGTCCAAGCTCATCCAGCCACTCGAAGCTCACGGGGTCAAGGCGGTGTCGACGGGTCTCATCATCGAGGACGAGGAGACTGCTCTCATGTGGCGAGGTCTCATGCTCTCCAAGGCTCTGGAGCAGTTTCTGACACAAGTCGAGTGGGGTGAACTCGACTATCTGCTGATCGATATGCCCCCAGGCACCGGGGATGTTCAGATGGCGCTGACTCGAATGTTGCCCCAGGCG
>JAPUJM010000247.1 GCA_027296205.1 Actinomycetota bacterium | reverse complement strand
CAGGGGTACATGGGGGGTGAAAATCTAGGTCGAGATGACCTTTTCCTCGATTATGTCCGAGATCCGAAACTGAACCGACCTGCCGGCGAGGCCGAAAGGCTCGGTGAGCAAGAGGACGATCGTGGTCGGTCCCCGGCTCACGACGTGACCGGTGAAGGTGTGCGAACCATCCTGATCTTGGGTGATGAAACTAACGACCATCTCTTCTCTGAGTCTCTTTATCGGCAAGAGGTTGCCGATTCCGTAGCCCGGATGTCCATACTTGTCCATGACATGTCAGAACTGCGGTTTATTCACTCGTTAACACGCCTGGCCTAGCTTCGAAGAACGTGCGCCTACTCGTAGTCGAAGACGAACCCGATCTTGCCGACGCAATCGCCCGCGGATTGCGGCGCGACGGTCATGCCGTTGACGTTGCACATACCGCTCTCGAGGCTGATATCAAACTTCGCTCCGCGGGTTACGACCTTGCCTTGCTCGACTGGAATCTTCCCGACGGGTCGGGTCTCCAGCTGTGTCGAGGTCTGGTATCAGGAGATCTCCCGACCCTGGAAGGTGGTCGCCCTCGCATTCTGATGCTGACAGCGCGAGATGAGGTGGAAGACAGAGTGGCAGGGCTCGACTCCGGCGCCGACGACTATCTGGTCAAGCCTTTTGCGTTCGATGAGTTGTCTGCCCGAGTCCGAGCGCTGCTACGACGGGAGCCTGACTCCGACCCGGTCCTCGAGGTCGGTCCGCTATCCCTCGATCATGCGAGGTTCGTGGCGACCCGCGACGACGTGGCCCTCGACCTCACTGCCAAGGAGTTTGCGCTTCTTCACTACTTCATGGCCCACGCCGGGATTGTCATGGGTCAAGAGCACCTGCTCGAACACGTGTGGGATGAGATGACCGATCCGCTCACCAACGTGGTTCGCGTGACCGTGAGCAACCTCCGCAAGAAACTCGGCGACCCACCGCTCATCACGACCGTGGCCGGTCGCGGTTATCGGCTGGAGGAATAGTGCCGAGCTGGCAGTCGATCCGGTTTCGTCTCTCTGTTCAGTACTCGGCGGTTGTGTTCGGTCTTGGCGGAGCAGTTCTCGGGTTGGTGTACCTGGCTTTGCAGCGGGAGCTTCGATCGCAGACGATGACAGGCGTGATCATGACCGGTCAACGTGTGGTTTTGAACGATGGCGTCATCGTGATCATGCCCCATTTGGAAGCTGTCGAGATGAGGGCGATCGAGTCTCTATACCACGAGGTCGTCCTCAATCGTGTCGCCCAATTCACGATCATCGCTCTGCTGGCGCTCTCCTTGTTGAGCATCGTTGTGGGCTGGGTCATGTCAGGTCGCGTGCTCAAGCCAGTCGAGGAGATCACCAGCGTGGCGCGGGAGATTCAGGCCTCGGACCTGTCCCGCCGGATCGACCTGGATGGTCCCGACGACGAACTGACCCGTTTGGCCAACACCTTTGACGGAATGCTCGAGCGACTCGACCGGGCTTTCACCAGCCAGAGGAGGTTTCTGGCGGATACCAGTCACGATCTGCGGACTCCGCTTGCCGTGATTCGCTCCAACGTGGAGATCGTTGCCGACGACCCTGACGCTCAGATGGCAGACTGGGAAAGAGCCGGCGGGATCATCAGGCGGAACGCCGCCAAGATGTCCCAGATGATCGATGACCTGCTCGCAGCGGCGCGACTTCAGACCGGTCGGGCCCAGGCGGTGACTCTCGACCTGGCTGTTCTGGTAGAGGCGAAGGCCGCCGAGTTCGAGCCTGTGGCGTCTGAGAAGAATCTGGTGGTGGCATCCGTGGTCAGCCCGACCGTGGTCCAGGGTGTCGAGGTATCCCTCGACCGTGCCCTCTCCAATCTCCTGGAGAATGCCCACAGGGCGGCGCCCGTGGGCTCGACGATTGTGGTCGGGTGTGGCGTTCGCGAGGGCTGGGCGTGGCTGGGAGTGGAGGACCAGGGCCCGGGGTTGCCGGACGAGAGTGAAGGTGCCCGGATCGGATTGGGACTCTCGATTGTCACCCAGATTGCCGAAGCACATGGGGGGGCTCTTGCCTCGTTTCCCGGTAGGGAGGATGAAGGAGCCACCATGGTGGTGTGGATCCCTACAGAGACGGCGGGAGAAGTTCCACCGGGCGTCTCGCCTTTTACAGACGCTTAACGGAAGGTTTAGGGCTCACTTAATGGTTGACCCATATGTTGGTCACCGCCAGGAGGTCAGATGAGCATCGAATCACCACCGACAGGTGAACCAGGGAAGACGAAGAAGGGGATCGGTGTCTGGTCGTCACTTCTCTACTTCGCTGGTGTGGCCGCACTGGTGGCCGGCATCTACTGGGTTGCCCCTGCGTCGTCGGAATCGGCGATCGACGTGGAGGCCGATACAACGACAACCACCACGGTCAACTTGGTCCTGGTCGAATCGCCTGGCTTCATTCTTGGTGAGGAACCGATTGCCGATGCAGCTGACGTTATTCTCCCCTCGGTCGTCCATATCGAGACGTCGGCGGGACTCGGCTCGGGTGTCATCTACGACAGCAGCGGGCTGATCGTGACTGCCGCCCACGTGATAGGCGCCGACAAGACTGTGTTGATCCGATTTGCCAACGGCGAGCAGGTAACCGGCACAGTGGTCGGTGCTGTCACCGAGGTTGACATCGCTGTGATCAAGGTCGATAAGACCGGTCTTCCCGCAGCCGGGTTCACCTTTGAGAAGCCGCGTGTGGGTCAATTGGCCATTGCCATCGGCAGTCCATGGGGTCTCGAGTCGACGGTGACGGCCGGAATCATCTCGGCTATTGATCAGACGACCAACTGCGGCTTCGGCGCCTGTGCCTCGATGGTGCAGACCGATGCTGCGATAAACCCGGGGAACTCCGGTGGAGCGCTTGTGGATCGCCACGGTCAGGTGGTGGGCATCAACGTTTCGATCTTCACCGAGTCCGGCGCCAACGACGGTGTCGGGTTCGCCGTCCCCGCCAGGATCGCGATGGAGTACGCCGAAAGCATCGTTTCCGGAGATTCCATAGAGACAGCCTTCCTCGGCGTGGTCGGGGATTTCGTGTCAGAGGGTCAGGCGGGAGCCTTGATCACCGAGGTGATAGCGGGCTCTGCCGCTGAGGAGGCTGAGATCCAAGTCGGCGATGTCGTCATCTCCATGGGTGGTGTCGAGATCCAGGGGATCGATGATCTCCAGGCTCAGGTCCGCGCTCACAGGCCGGGTGAGGTGATCGAGTTCATCCTGATTCGTGACGGTGAGCAGCTTGTCATCGAGGTCACCCTTGGAGTTCGCGGCGACGGTCTGAGCTGAAGCCGACCCGCCATCTCTCCCCGTGGGCCCGTTCGGGCTAGGGTCATCCTTGTCTGCCACTACCGGCAGGTGCTCTGAGGGTCAGCGAAGTCGGTTGGAACCCGGTGCTGTCCCGCAACTGTGAAGCCCCGAAAGGGGACGAGCCAGGTCGCCTGACCTCGGAGCCACGTTGAATGTCTCGGATGAAGACGGCACCGTGTGCTCAGGGAAAGCCAC
>JAPUJM010000246.1 GCA_027296205.1 Actinomycetota bacterium | reverse complement strand
GTGATGTTCATCGAAGCGGTGTAGTCGTAGGTGCCGAAGTGAGCTCCTCTGACCCGGCCCCTGCCGGCCTCGACGAATTTGAGGACGCCGGTGGTTCCGTCGACATCGATGACCGTCTCGGGAGTCTCCACCATCAGCTCCAAGGGGATCGAACCGGCTCCCAGTTTCTCCTCGAGCTCACCGAGGACCTCGGTGAACACCCCAACCTGGTCGACATCCTGAATCTTGGGAAGGGTCACGGCGAAGCCGTCAGGAAGAGACCCCGCTTCCTCAGCGAGGGTGGTGACGAACAGGTCGAGGGTGCGCAGCGACCGTCGGTAGAGCTCGCCGGAGAGGGATTTGACCCGGATACCGATGAAAGGGGGGAGGGTTCCTGACTTCATCGCCTTCGTCACTTCGGCGGCCGTCGATCGGGCGTGTCCGTCTTCCTCGTCGTCTGGTCGATGGCCGTAGCCGTCTTCGAAGTCGATCCGAAAGTCCTCGACAGGCTCGCGTTGAAGCTTCTCCACGACAAGGGGGTGCACCTGTCGTGCCAGGTTGAGAGACATGCCGGTCACCTCAGCGAGGTCGTCTGGCTCCGGGACCCACTGCTCGACCGATCGCAGGGAGAGCTCACCGAGACGTCCGGCGGTGTTGGCCTTGAATAGGTGGGCGCCTCCGTAGACGGTGTGAACCGGTTGTCTCTCGGGTCCTTCCCCGGGGTTGGCCGCGGCGATGCGGGATGCCGCTTGATCGAGCCGGTGGCTCCATGTCTTCAATGATTCGGCGCTGAGTGTCATTGGTCCATGACTCTATGGGTCTCGGTAGGTTGATGCCCATGGCAACCCTGCTCATCCGCAACTCCGAAATTCTGGTCACCATGGACGGCGCCGAGATTGCCGGCGGCGGGCTGTTCGCCAGAGACGGCTGGATCGAGCAGGTCGGATTGACCCACGAGCTACCCGAGGCGGCTGACGAGGTAGTGGACCTTTCGGGTCATGTTGTGCTGCCGGGCCTGGTGAACACCCATCATCATCTGTATCAGACGCTGACCCGAGTCGTCCCCGGGGCGCAGAACGCCGGTCTCTTCGACTGGCTTCGAACGCTCTACCCGATCTGGGCGAGGATGACGCCGGATCACGTGCGGGTGGCCACGACGCTGGGACTCGTCGAACTTGCCCTGAGCGGAGCTACCACCGTGTTCGATCATCACTATCTCTGGCCAAACGGTTCCCGGATCGATGATCAGTTCGAGGGAGCGGCCCCTCTTTGCATCAGGTTCCATGCATCCAGAGGAGCGATGAGCCTGGGTGAGTCTGATGGTGGGTTGCCCCCCGACTCGGTCGTGGAGCCCGAAGACCGCATCCTCGAGGAATCCAAGAGGGCAGTCGACGAGTTTCATGATCCGAAGCGAGGTTCACGTCGACGGGTGGTTCTGGCCCCGACCTCACCGTTCTCGGTGAGTGGCGCTCTGATGACAGAGTCCGCCGCGCTGGCCCGGGAACTTGGCGTGCGTCTCCATACTCATCTTGCGGAGACGGCAGATGAGGAGGAATTCTGTCTTGCCCGATTCGGGCGGCGTCCGGTCGAGTACATGGAGGATCTCGGTTGGTTTGGCGCGGACGTTTGGTATGCCCACGCGATACACGTCACCCAGGACGAGATTGCGCGCATGGCGGCGTCGGGGACTGGTGTTGCCCACTGCCCAACTTCGAGCATGAGACTCAGTTCCGGGCTTGCCCCGGTTTCCAGCTATCTCGACGCCGGTGTCCCGGTGGGCCTGGGTGTCGACGGTTCGGCCTCCAACGACGCGTCGCACATGCTGGGAGAGGTCCGCCAAGCCATGCTTCTCAATCGTCTCGGCACGTCCCCCGGAGTTGGTGAGGGCAGTCAGATGACCGCCCGAACGGCGCTGGAACTGGCCACCGTCGGAGGTGCGCAGGTCTTGGGGCGTGACGACGTCGGAGTTCTGAAGCCGGGCTACGCAGCCGACATCGTGGCGGTCGGCCTCGATCGGGTGGAATTCGCCGGTGCCCGACATGATCCGGTGGCAGCGCTGGTGTTTTGTTCCCCGGCACGAGTCGATCACTCGTGGGTAGGAGGATCGAGACTGGTCGAGGATGGTCATGTGGTCGGGGTCGATGTCGGCACTCTCGTCGAGGAGCACAACCGTCTCGCAGCAGTCCTGGTGGACCAGTGATCCACTAGTTTCTGATCGTGGAGGTTCACCACCCGACATCACTTCCCGATGCCCTGCGAGCCGTAGCCGCGGGGGCAACACCCCTGGCCGGGGGTACCGACCTAATGGTCGAGATCAACTTCGGGCATGTCCTTCCCGACCATGTCGTGGGTTTGAGGAGAGTCGAGGAGCTCAAGTCATGGGAGGACTCCCGCATCGGCGCTGGGGTCACCTGGCGTCGTATCGACGAGCATGGGCCGAAGGCCCTCGCCGAGGCGGCACGGACCGTTGGGTCGCCTCAGATCCGGAATGCGGGGACGATAGGAGGGAATGTGGCGACTGCCAGCCCGGCGGGCGATGGGCTTCCGTTTCTGGCGGCGGTCGACGCCTCGATCGAGCTCGCGTCGCCCACGAGCGCCCGCCATCTCCTGTGGAGCGACTTCTTCGTTGGTGTGAAGCAGACCGCCAAGGCTTCCGACGAGTTGATCGTCGCGGTGCGACTCCCCGAGCGGCTCCCGTCTCGCCAGGCTTTCGGGAAGATCGGTGTGCGAAACGCCATGGTCATAGCCACCGTTGGATGTGTTGTCACCAGGGACGATGATGGAGAGACCACGGTCGCACTGGGGTCTGTCGCCCCCACACCCATGCGGGCGCATAGGGCCGAGGAGATGATCTCAGCCGAGACCAGCCCGTCGGGGTCCGCATTGGCCGAGTTTCAGCGTCTCGTCAGCGAAGAGGTTCGCCCCATCACCGACCACCGGTCCACCGAGGAGTACCGGAGACATGCAGCGGGAGTCCTGGCGCGACGGCTTCTCGAAAGGTGTTTGCGATGATGGTGTCGTTCACCCTCAACGGGTCTCCGGCGACTGGTCGTGTTGAGCGACCCGTGAGTCTTCTCGACTTTCTCCGGGACGAGCTCGAGGTCACAGGATCCAAGAGTGCGTGCGAGCAAGGGGAGTGCGGCTCCTGCTCGGTGATCCTCGACGGTGTCGTCGTGTGTTCGTGTCTGGTCATGGCGGCGGACGTGGAAGGTTCCAGTGTCACGACAGTCGAGGGTCTCGAGTCAGAGGAGACACTCAACGCCGTCCAGAGGGCGATGCACGAGACCGGAGCGGTTCAATGTGGTTTTTGCACACCGGGCATCGTCGTTGCAGCCACCGATCTCTTCTCCCACAACCCCAGTCCGACCACGGTCGAGATCAAGGAGGCACTGGCGGGGAACATTTGCCGCTGCACGGGATATGGCGCAATCATTCGCGCCTTCGAGACCCTCGCCGAGGAGTCGGCATGACCGCACGCACCGAAAAACGCTCATCACGAGTCGATGAGGGGATTGGCGAGTCGGCGCCCCGACCCGACGGCATCGCCAAGCTGAAGGGCGAATTCGAGTACGCCCAGGACCAGTGGGTTGAAGGGATGCTGTGGGGCGCGACCACCCGAAGCCCACACCCCCATGCCCGGGTACTCTCGATCGATGTTGCTCCGGCCCTCGCCATCGGCGGGGTCCATGCTGTCCTGACGGCTGACGACGTCCCAGGGCGAGCATCGTTTGGGCTGGAGCATTCCGACCAGCCTGTTCTTGCCGGGGAGAGGGTGAACTTCTGGGGTGAGCCGGTGGCCGTTGTCGCCGCCGAGGACGATGCCACTGCTCGAAGGGCAGCGGCCGCAGTCGTTGTGGAATATGAGCGTCTCGAACCCCTCACCGATCCCGAGGATGCCGATTCCCAAGGTGAGGTTTTCCGACGGGTCAGGATCCGGCGTGGCGACCAGAGCGCCTCGGGGTCGGTGGTGATCGAGGGTTTCTACGAAGTGGGCATGCAAGATCAGGCGCCGCTCGGAACCGAGGCCGGGCTGGCGGTACCCGACGGGCATGGAGGGGTGGACCTCTATGCAACGAGCCAGTTTGTCCACGCCGACCACGAACAAGTCGTGGCTAGTCTGGGTTTGCGACCCGATCAGGTGCGGGCTCACCCGGCGGGCATCGGAGGGGCGTTCGGGGCGAGAGAGGATGTCAATCTTCACATTCACCTCTGCCTGCTGGCGCTGCACACCGGCCAACCGGTCAAGATGGTCTATCACCGGTCGGAGTCGTTCACCGGCCATGTCCATCGACACCCGGCACGCATGTGGTACCGGCACGAGGCAGACGAGGAGGGAAACCTCGTCCGGGTTCGAGCGAAAATCTCGATTGACGGAGGCGCCTACGCATCGACAACAGCCGCGGTCCTGGCCAACGCTTGCTATTTCGCGGTTGGTCCCTACAACTGCGAATCGGTCAGCGTCGACGGTGTGGGAACTCGCACCAACAACCCACCGTGTGGGGCAATGCGGGGATTTGGGGCCGTCCAGGCCTGCTTCGCCCATGAGGCACAGATGGATCGACTGGCAGACGTATTGGGAATGGATCCCCTGGAGCTACGCCGCAAGAATGCTCTGGAGTCCGGCGATCCGATGCCAACGACCGGACAGGTCATCGAAACCCCACTACCCACCGTCGAAGTGATCGATTCCCTCGCCGCGATGCCCATTCCCGAAGAGTCTGAACGCGCCGGGTTGCCCGGGGGAAGTGGTTTGACCACCGAAGAGCATCACGTCGTCCGTGGTATTGGCTATGCGATGGGAATCAAGAATCTTGGTTTCTCCGAGGGTTTTGACGACTTTGCCCAGGCACGGGTGTTGCTCACTCCCGGGGGAGCGATCGTGGAAACGGCCGCGATCGAGGTTGGCCAAGGCCTGGTCACAGTTCTCGCCCAGATTGCCCGGTCCGCAATGGGCGTGTCTCGTGCGGAGGTGCGTCACGTCGACACCTCCAGAATCGATTCCGCCGGCTCCACATCGGCGTCACGTCAGACACAGATGTCTGGTGGAGCGACTCTCCAAGCCAGTTCGCGTCTCCGAGCGCGTATCCTCGAGCACTTCGCAGGGGATGATCTTAACGATGACGGGGTCTGGCGGGACGGGGAGCTGGTGGTTCCCATGTCTCGTGTCACCGATGAGAAATGGGAAGAGACGGTCACTTTTCGACATCCACCGACGTCTCCCCCAGACGATGACGGTCAGGGTGTGGTCCATGCGGACTTTGCCTTGGCTGCTCACCGGGCTGTCGTGGATGTCGATCCAGAGTTGGGTCTGGTGACGGTGGTTCGTGTCGACACGGCTCAGGACGTTGGAAAGGCTCTCAATCCCCAGTCGGTCATCGGTCAGATCGAAGGAGGCATCATGCAGGGGGTGGGCCTGGCTGTCATGGAGGAGCTGATTCTCGAAGACGGTGTCATTCGGAATCCGAATTTCACCGACTATCTACTGCCGACGATCCTCGATGCACCCGACGTGGAAGCGCTTCTCATCGAGCAGGAGGGCTCCTGGGGTCCGTTTGGAGCCAAGGGTGTCGGGGAGCCCCCAACCATCTCGTCGACCGCAGCCGTGGTAGCAGCGATTAGAGACGCCACAGGGAGGGCCCTTACCCGTGTCCCGGTGAGACCTCAGGACATAGCCCTCTGAGCGGCATGGACAGGTTCGTGCGCTCACTGCCGAAGGCGGAGCTCCACGTTCACATCGAGGGCACGCTCGAACCGGAGATGATGTTTGGGCTGGGGAAGCGCAATGGCTTTGACCTGCCTTTCGAGAGTGTTGATCGGGTAGCGGAGGCGTACGACTTCACCAATCTTCAGTCGTTTCTCGATATCTACTACCGGGGCGCGGCCGTCTTGCAGACGCCGCGCGACTTCTACGACTTGATGGCTGCCTATCTCGATCGGGCGGTTGCCGATGGAGTGCGTCACGCCGAGATCTTCTTTGATCCCCAGACCCATACCGAGCGAGGAATTGGGCTTGAAGTCGTCATGGGAGGCTTCCGTGAGGCCATCGCCGACGCCCGGTCTCGTTCTGGTGTGACGGCCGATCTGATCCTTTGCTTTCTCCGACACCTCAGTGGCGAGGACGCGGTGGCCACACTCATCGCTGCGGAGCCACACCTCGACGGCGTGATTGCAGTCGGCCTCGACTCCTCTGAGGTGGGTAACCGGCCAGAGCTGTTCTCTGATGCCTTCCGTTTGGCCAGGGACCTCGGTCTGAGAGCGGTGGCGCACGCTGGAGAAGAGGGTCCACCCGAATACGTGGTCGGGGCCCTCGACACGCTGGGTGCCGAGCGGATCGACCATGGGGTTCGAAGTCTCGAGGACACGCAATTGGTGGAACGTCTGAGGAATGACCAGGTGCCATTGACGGTGTGCCCGCTATCGAATCTGGCTCTCAACATCGTGGAGCGACTCGAGGACCACCCGATTGCCGCCATGGTCGAGGGTGGGCTGCTCGTGAGCGTGAACTCCGACGATCCGGCCTACTTCGGCGGTTACGTCGGAGACAACTACCTGGCCCTGGAGAGGTCTCTTGGTTGGGGACCCGATGATCTCGCCGGTCTGGCACGCAACTCGATCACATCGTCATTTCTCGACGATGAGCGGAAGATGGTGCTTGTCGCCGAGATCGATACGGTCCTATCGGGGCACAAGGGCTAGCTGTCTCGACTGGGCAACGAGGTTGTCCTCCTCGTCCCAGAATTCACCGTCCTCCTCGAGGAGACCTCCGGTGACAAACCGGGTGCGAAAATGACACTTGAGCCAGCCGCCGGGATGGGGGTTACGAATGTGCACCGTCAACTCGAGCGTTGGCGTCCATTTGAATGGCAGATTGGTATTGAACACCGCAGGAGGGAAGGCATCGGATGCCAGCACTACCGCCAGCGGATCGGGTTTTTCACCTTCGAGCAGTCGAAACCAACCTCGCACCCGAGCCATCCCGGTGCGCTCCCCCATGAGGCCGGCGGCGTCTTCAGGGTGAATCATGACTCTCACCTTGTCCATCAAAGGCGGGGGAAAGGGGCCATCCACCGACGGAGTGGCTCGCACGCACTCACCGGGAGGTGGCAGGTCGAAGGAAGGCATATCGACGAGTCTGCTTTCGCTGATCTTGCGATCGGATTTGGCGTAGGTCCCAATGACGGTGAGCAGGGGGCGCTCATCACTGGAGACCTCGGCGTGGAAGGTTGAGAACTCCTTACCTACCTTGACCGGCCTGACCTGGACGGCTATCGGCCCGGATCGACCGGGATTGGTGAAGTAACCCGTGATCGAGACCAATTGGCGCCCTCGAGCCTCGTGCGTCATGGCTCTGGCGGCGATTGTCAGGACATAGCCGCCATTGGCTATTCCGAAGATGTCCCATCCCGAATGGATTCGCCCCGTGTAGTTCGCCTCGTCTTGACGGACGACGGCGGTTGCC
>JAPUJM010000245.1 GCA_027296205.1 Actinomycetota bacterium | reverse complement strand
TTCATGGCCGGGGTGGTCGTGTTTCTGGCGGTGTTGGCGATCAGGGAGCCTCTCGAACTCGACATCCCGATGGCCAACCTGGCGGCGGCGTCACTCAACCTGGCACTACTCGGTGGGCTGTTCGGAACCTTCGCGATTCTGATCGGCTCGATAAGCGGGAAAAGGGGTCTCGCAATCGGTGCCGGTGCGGGTGTGGCGGTGTTCGCCTTCCTTGTTGACGGTCTGGCACCTCAGCTGGACTCCATCGCCTGGATGCAGAAGCTCTCCCCCTTCTACTGGTTCGACGCAACGGGGACGCTAAAAGACGGGTTGGTTCCTGCCATGACTCTGCTGCTTGCCGGGGTGACCTTCGCCTTCGTCATCGCAGCGATTGCAACGTTCAACCGGAGAGACGTCCTCGGAAGTTGAACAGAGACAGCCCAACAACATGCCGTCGATGACAGCGAAAAAGGAGACGTCGATGCCCATCATCGAGGTGGAGAACCTGGTCAAGATATACCGCGGCACGAATGTGGTTGACGGCGTCTCGTTCACGGTCGAAGAGGGCGAGATCTTCGGGATCGTTGGACCGAACGGAGCCGGCAAGACCACCATCGTGGAGTCGGTCGAAGGGCTGAGGCAACCTGATGGGGGATCGATCCGCGTCCTCGACCTAGACCCCATTCGCAACCGATACGAGATCACCGAGCGTCTGGGCGCCCAACTGCAGGAGAGCTCTTTGGCTGGAGTACTCGACGGGGCGACTCGCCTGTGTCCCGCCGCGTGGATCTCAACTCGAAAGAACTATGTCCGCAAACTCCCTCTCACGCGACAAATCGTTGTATCAGAAAACAACCACAACCAAGGAGAAGAGCCAATGAAAGCCAGAGAAACAACACGCGTCTCGACCGCCCGTTGGACGGGGGTCTTCTACCTCGGGCTCGCCGTGGCGGGGCTTGTCGGATTCCTTTTCGTGCGTGCCGAGCTATATGTGGCCGATGACCCTACCGCCACGCTGGCCAACCTGGTCGATCAGGTCCCGCTCGCCCGGCTTGGCATCGCCGCTGACCTGACGATCGTCCTCACCCAGGCCCTGGCCGCCATGTGGTTCTTCAAGCTCTTCCGCAGCGATAACAGCTTCGCTGCAGGATCGATCGCCGCCTTCGGGTTGGTCAACGCCGCTGCGATCGTGATAGCAACGGCCTTCTCGGCGACCGCCCTCGTCGTGGCTGGCGACGCCGCCCTCGCCCCGAGCGGCGATCAGGCTGCAACCGTCCAACTGCTCTACGAGCTCAATGGAGCGATGTGGGATATCGGTGGGCTCTTCTTCGGTCTGTGGCTCTTCCCGATGGGTTACGTGGTCGTCAAATACAGAGTGATGCCGGCCGCGCTCGGGTGGGTGTTGATGGTCGGGGGAGTCGCATACGTGATCAGTACCTACCTCACCCTGCTCGTCCCCGACGCTCCGACTGCGGTCGGTTCATTGCTCATAGGGGTGGCCACCATCGGCGAGTTCTGGATTATCGGGTACCTCCTCATCTTCGGGGTGCGGACGCCGGATCGGATTCCCCCTCCCAGCTCCTCTACGGCAGCGGCGTGATCGGCGCGAGATGAGACAATTCACACTTCCGGTTTGGCAGGCGTTGAACAGAATAAGCTTCTGAGGGAAACCACGCTTCCGGCGGGCATCTCACCTTCTCGAAGAAGGGGTGTGCGCCGCGACCACTCCGGAAGACCGCCCATAACCGGTGTGATTTCAGGGGGTCGTCGCAACACCTTCGACGAGAGTTGTGTCTCGTTGTGGAGGTGTGTTGTGGAACGGTTCTCTGAGTTGGAGAAGACCGAGCTGTGGGATCGGTATGAGGCGGGTGAGTCTTTGCGGTCGATCGGCCGTTGTTTGGGTAGGGCTCCGTCGTCGATCAGAACCCATCTGGTAGCCGCAGGGTGGAAGCGTCCGGTTCCTGCTGGGGATTGGTGTCCGCTGCGGTTGTCGTTTGGGGGCTTGAGGAGATTTCACGGGGATTGGCTACAGGCGAGTCGTTTCGGTGTATTGCCCGCCGGTTGGGTCGGTCGCCTTCGACGGTGTCTCGTGAGGTGGCTTCCAATGGTGGCCGCCGGCGGTATCGGGCTGTCCTAGGACATCGAACGTCGAGGCGTAGGGCACATCGTCCGAAACCATCCAAACTTGGGGAACACCAGGAGTTACGAGCCCGGGTGGAGGAGAAACTCGGATTGTGGTGGTCACCACTCCAGATCTCTCGGTGGCTCGAGTCGGCATATCCTGACACCGAGGAGATGCGGGTGTCCCACGAAACCATCTACCAATCACTGTTTATCCAGGGCAAAGGCGCCTTACGCAGGGAACTCGCCCAGTGTTTACGTACCGGGAGAGCAACAAGACGACCTCAGGGCCGGGCACCATCGATGAAAGGCACCATCCGGGACATGGTGATGATCAGTGAACGGCCCGCCGAGGTGGAAGATCGGGCGGTGCCGGGTCATTGGGAAGGCGATCTTCTCATGGGGAAAGGCCAAACCGCCATCGGAACTCTGGTGGAACGCTGGTCCCGCTATGTGATGCTGTTCGCGCTCCCCGACGGCAACACCGCTGAAGCCGTCCGGGTCGCCTTGGCAGCCACGGTTCAACGTCTGCCGGAGCATCTGTGGAAGTCGTTGACCTGGGATCAGGGCAAAGAGATGGCCCAACACGTCCAGTTCAGTATCGACACCGGCGTCGACGTCTACTTCTGTGATCCCCTGTCGCCTTGGCAGCGGGGCACCAATGAGAACA
>JAPUJM010000244.1 GCA_027296205.1 Actinomycetota bacterium | reverse complement strand
CGAAGAACCGGGGCCATCTTCTGGCTGACCCGGCCGGCGACGATCATCAGGTCTGCCTGTCTCGGTGAGGCTCTGAACACCTCCATGCCAAAGCGGGCCAGGTCGTGGTGGGCGGCACCCGTGGCCATCATCTCGATGGCGCAACATGCCAGGCCAAAGGTGGCCGGCCACATCGACCGGGTTCGAGACCAGTTGGCAGCCCTCTCCACCGTGGTCATGAGAAGGTTCCCCAGTGGGGTGGTCGCCACTAGGCGGCCTCGCTGGTCTCTTGCGGGAGGTACCGGGCCCGACGTTTGACATTCCAGTCGAGGGCGCCGCGCTTCCAGACGTAAATCAGCGTCTCCATCACGAAGAACGTGAAGATGATCATCGCCGCCACCCCGAACCAACCCAGTGAGGTCCAGATGGAGGCCCACGCAAAGAGGAAGATGATCTCCACATCGAAAATGACGAACAGCATTGCGACGAGATAGAACTTCACGGGAAAGCGCTGGGTCGCTTCGACCTCAGGGACGATGCCGCACTCGTAAGGGTCGAGTTTTTCCGGAGTAGGGCGATTCGGGCTGACCATCTTCGACATGAAGAGTGACGCGAATACGAATAGGCCGGCCAGTAGGAACATGAGGCCGATGGGGAGGTAGTCCGCCAAGGTCACGATTCGGAGCTTAGAACGGCCTCAGCTTGTGAAGTAATTCGCAAAGACGCCTCATCGCCCAGGGAATTAGAGTCCCGTGATGACCAACCCATCACCAATGCTCCCAATCGAAGAGGTCCGCTCCCGGTTTCCTGCACTCCACCGACGCGAGAACGGACGGGAGGTCGCCTATCTCGACGGGCCCGGTGGAACCCAGATGCCGCAGATCGTCATCGACGCGATGGCGTCGGTTCTCGAAGACGGCATCAGCAACCTCGGTGGTGGATACGGCGCCTCGATCGCAGCGGACGAGGTCACCGCATCCGGCCGGAAGGCGATGGCCGACTTCCTCAATGCCGACCCCGGTGAGATCGTCTTCGGCCAGAACATGACCAGCCTCACCTTCGCCCTGAGCCGTGCCCTCGCCGGCACCTGGAACCCGGGCGATGCCATCGTCGTGACCAGCCTCGATCACGACGCCAACTACACCCCGTGGGTTCGAGCCGCCGAAGAGCACGGAGTGGAGGTTCGTCTGGCCAAGTTCGATTCGACCACAGGCGTGCTCGACCCTGAGGCGATCATCGATCTGCTCGACGACCGAGTCCGACTGGTCGCAGTCTGTCTTGCCTCCAACGCGTTGGGGACTCTGGTCGATATTCCTCCGATCAGCGCCGCCGCCCACGAGCGGGGCGCCGTGGTGTTTGTCGACGCGGTCCACGCCGGCCCGCATGTGTCGATTGATGTTGAGACGCTTGGTTGCGACTTCCTCGCCGTGTCGGCCTACAAGTTCTTCGGACCACATATCGGGATCCTCTACGGGCGGCTCGAGCATCTGGCTGAACTCGACGCCTACAAGGTCCGGCCGGCGCCGTCGGACCCGCCGGGGAAGTGGGAGACCGGGACACAGAGCTTCGAGTCGATCGCCGCGGTCACGGCGGCTGTCGACTACATCGCCGGACTGGGCGGAAGCGGAGACACCAGACGAGCCTCCCTTCTCCGTGCCCACGAGAACATCTCGGTCCACGAGACAAGTCTCTCACGGCAATTCCTGGCAGGGATAGGCCAACTCAGCAAGGTGCGGCTCTCCGGCGTGCCAGAAGCCGGTGATCGCCGGGTCTCCACATTCGCCATCGGCGTCGACGGATACCATCCGGGCGACGCCGCCCAGCGGCTGCTGGCCAATGGCCTCTATGTGTGGTCGGGTCACTACTACGCCGTGAAGGCGATGGCCGAGCTGGGCGTCCTCGACGAGGGGGGTCTGGTTCGCATCGGGTTCGTCCACTACAACACCAGTCAAGAGGTCGACCGGGTGCTGGATACCCTCGCCGCGTTGTAATCATTTGGCTTTCTGTGTCGCGAAATCCGGCCTGAAGCCGGGTTTTCCGACACAGAAAGGTCCGACTGCGGAAAGGCCGCGGGTCAGTCGATCAGGGCGTCTACCAGACCGGCGATGTCATCGACCACCAGCTCCGGTCGCTCCCCGGGAAGACTCCACACCACACCCGATCGCTGCACGAAGGCCGACCGCGCCCCCGCTGCAACCGCCCCGGCACAGTCCCAATCGTGGGCGGCGACCAGCATCATGTCGGCGACGTCGACACCCATCACGTCGGCCGCGTGCTGATAGGGCTCTGGCGCCGGCTTGAACCGGCCCACCTCCTCCACCGAGACGACCCGGCGAAGAAAGGGGAGCAGCCCGGCGTTTTCGATCTGGTCGTTCGCCGCGCTGGTCGAGCCATTGGTCAGAGCAACCATCACAAAGTCGGCGTCGAACAGACGCTCCAACGCGTCATGGACCTCAGGATGAGGGGGAAGGCTCCTCATGGCCGACACTATGGACCCGGCCTCCTCCCCGCCCATAGCCAGACCTCGCTTGCTGGCGACGGTGAGCAGCGACTCGATCCCGATCTCGGCGAACGACCGATAGTCCCCCACATGGTTGGCGACCAGCGAGCCGTGAAGCATGCGGGAAAACCACTCACCGACAGGAGCACCGACTCCGAAGGTCTCTTCGAATCTGGCCTTGATGGGGGCGAGGCTCAGCAGGGTTTCGTTGACATCGAAGGCGAGGAGCGCGGGTCGACTCATCGACGCCATGTTAGAGATCGGAGGACTTCCTTCAGGGCGTCGGGAGGGTCCTGACGATGGCGGCGAGGGAGTCGTAGGCCCTTTCGCCTATCGCCTTCTCATCTTCGTCGAGGAGATTGGCCATGACTTTCAGTGTCCACTCCATGAGTGAGCGGTTGTGGAGACCGGTGTGCGCCAGGGTCCGCATGACCGACGGGTGCCCGATGAGCTTCACGAAGATGCGGGCCATCTTGTAATAGAGCCCGTACTCGTCGTCGAGCCGCTGCCGATACCGCTGAAGGACCCCCTTCTCGTCGTTGCCGACGGCCTGCCCGACGTACTCGGCGGCCATGCGACCCGTCTCGTAGGCGTAGGAAATGCCCTCACCGTTCCAGGGGTTGATGGCACCGGCCGCGTCACCGATCGTGATCCAGTTCGACCCGACCAGCGGGCCTTTGGAAAAAGCCATCGTCAGCTTCCCCCCGACCGGCTTGGTCAGCCGTGACTCCTCCGTCAGCCCCCAATACTCCGGCGCCGTGGCCACGTAGTCACTCATCATGTGGGTCGTGTTGACGTGCTTCCACCGCTTGAAGGTGGATAGCAACCCCACGCCGACGTTCACGGTGCCGTCTCCAAGGGGAAACACCCATCCATAGCCAGGCATCGTCGCACCGGTCGAGTCCCGAAGATCCAACTGACTCTCCAGGAAGGGATCGTCCGACCTGGGCGACGAGTAATAGCCGCGGGCAGCGAGACCCATCGGGTAATCCTTCCGTCTGGCCGTGCCCAACTCGCGGCCGAAGCGATTCATCGAGCCGTCGGCGATGATCGTGACGTCTGGCGTCATGATCTCCTCGTCATCACCGTTCGCCAGGGCGACCGAAGTCAGGGTGCCGTCGTCGATGACAGGGGTGGCGGTCGTGTTCTCCCGGATCAGCACCCCCTCCTTCTCGGCAAGACGAGCCACCTGAAGGTCGAGATCCCGCCGACGCATCATCCCGCCCCAGTTGGGAAATCTGCTGTGATCGGGCCACGGCATCTCGATCATGTCCTCACCGGCGTATGAGCGGAGTCCGACGATCTTGTGAAACTCAGACAGGTCGAAGTCGAAGCCCATGTCCTGAAGCTGCAGAATCGCGCGGGGGGTCAGCGCGTCACCACAGGTCTTGTCGCGGGGGTACTCCTTCTTCTCGACCAGCATGACCTCGTGGCCGGCG
Organism: Actinomycetota bacterium; assembly: GCA_027296205.1. Taxonomy (GTDB): domain Bacteria; phylum Actinomycetota; class Acidimicrobiia; order Spongiisociales; family ZC4RG35; genus SZUA-217. The sequence goes on along the minus strand of JAPUJM010000244.1, from coordinate 1,650 downwards.
CGGGCCAGCCAGAAGGCGGCCGCGGAACCGGCCGGACCGCCACCGACTATGAGAACGGAAGGGGAAGGCATTGACCCCCAGAGCGTAGAAGCAGGTAACAGCTAGATCGAAAGCCAGATGTATCGTCGCTCCGATGAGCGGGATCTCCCACGCCACAGTCTCCAGACTTCCCAGCTATCTCCGGCTCCTCGAGGAACTGGAGGGTGCTCACGAAACGGTGAGCTCTGATGACCTGGCGGTTGCGGCGGGAGTCAATGCCGCCAACGTTCGGCGAGACCTCTCCGATCTCGAGTTTCAGGGGACGCGAGGAGTGGGCTATTCGGTTCCCTCTTTGGGTGATCGAATAAGGAGAGAACTCGGAATCGAGAGCCGGCGACTGGTGGCCATCATCGGGGCCGGCAACCTGGGCACGGCGCTGGCACGTTACGACGGCCTGGCCAAGCGCGGATTCGACGTGGCGGCCATCTATGACACCGACCCCGACAGAGTGGGACAGATCATCGGAGATGTGCAGATCCGGCGGATGGAAGACATGCCAAAGGACTGCAAGGTCGGATGTTTCGACATGGCAATCCTCGCCGTCCCCGCCAACGCCGCCCAGAGCGTGACCGATCTCCTGGTCAATGAGGGGGTTCACTCGATCCTCAATTTCGCACCCGTCCGGGTGAGTGTCCCCGAGGGGGTGGCAGTGCGTCAGGTCGACCTGTCGACCGAGTTGCAGATTCTCAGCTACTACGGCTGAAGCGAAGCCCTGGCCGGGCAACACCAGGCACCAGTCATGAGTCGCCCTGCCGGGCCTCCTCGTATTGGTGGAGAGCAACCAGAAACACGAAGAAGAGGACAAGAGTGACGGCCAGGAAGGTGATCGGGATCACCCGGATCTCGATGGCGTTCAGCCCTTCGATGTTGTCCGGCTTTGGCCCTCGGGGGGCGTAGATGACGAACAGCAGGGATGTCAGGCTCAGCCACCCGAACATGGCCGCCCCGGTGACCAGGAATCCGAGCTTCTTGCCCAGGTTGGTGTAGTTGAACAGATACATCGAGCCGTAGAAGAGGACAACGGCGGCAATCGTCAACACGACTCCCGTAACGAAGAGATTGGCCGAGAACAGCGACCTGAAGAGCTCGCGGAAAAACATCTCCTACCCCTTCCCGTCCATGTTTCCGCCACGCAGGTACCTCGCCAGCAAACCGAGATCCTCCGCTGAGAGAGTTGCGCCAAATGCAGGCATCCGCCCCGATCCAAAGCCGTTCAAGCCATAGGGCTTCTGCGACTCCGAACCCTTGATGAGGAACTCGATCAGAAGGTCCGGCTCATCGGGGTCGTCGGGAGCCTCCCCGAACTGCACCAACTCGCGACCGTCCCACAGCGCCGGCCCGAAACCGCCGGAGCCGGCCTCCAGTGTGTAGGGAACCCCCGCACTGAAGCCCGCCGAATGACAGCGGGCGCAGTTGGCGTTGAACAGGGCGACCGCCCGAGCGGCCTCGTCCTCACTCGCCTCAATCGATGCGGCCACTCCCGGAATCTCGATCTCCCATTGCCCCGCGCCCTGTGCCGAGAGCAGAAACTCGAGGCCATCCTCTTCTTGGGCCTCGAGTTTGGCCTGGTTCTCGGCGGTCACCGTCGTCGTGGTGGCAACCGACTCTTGG